>NZ_JAUNPE010000224.1 GCF_030536815.1 Kocuria sp. | reverse complement strand
CCTGCCGCGGACGGGTACCGGTTGCCGACCGAGGCCGAATGGGAATTCGCGTGCCGCGCCGGAACAGCCGGTCCAACCTACGGTCCACTGTCTGAGATCGCCTGGACCGAGGCGGACGGCGTCGAATCGGCCCAATCCGTGGCAACCAAGCAACCCAATGACTTTGACCTTTACGACATGATCGGGAACGTGTGGGAATGGTGCTGGGACCTGGCGGACCCGGCACGGTACGGACGTTACCGAAGCCTTCGGGGCGGGGGTTGGGCTGATCCTACGTGGAGCTGTCGTGTATCTGTTCGACGGGGAAGCGCACCGGACGCAGTCATCGACGACGTCGGTTTTCGACCGGCGCGCGGCACCGTGGGTGATCCCGGCGCCACGGAAGCGCAGGGCTGGTCCGACAAGGAAGATCGCGCTCGCGCGAATCCCCGAGGACTCGTTCCGTTCGGCTGGACGCCACTCAAGGACTTCCCGACGAACTCGATCTGATCGGGTCGACGGACACCGGAATGGCCGCACCATCGCGCTCGCGCAGGCGGCGAAATTCTTGGGCGAACAGTTGTTCGAATTGAATTCACCGCCGAACCGACGCCGTGTTCGCACCAATGAACCGGGCGCCGCGCGCCGTCGGCCTGAGACTGCCACATTAAGCTCACGGCACTGACACGAGTTCATGTATTGCGCGTAGCGTGGGTACATGGGTGACGTAGTGAAGTTTCCGGTACCTGGATCCCCGTCAGAGCTACTCTGGCGCGAGTCCGTGGGTGCTGTGCTGCGAGAGGAACGCCTCGACCGGGGCGAACGCATTGCGGATGTCGCCGGTCGAGCCGGGGTCGCGCCGCAGTACCTGTCCGAAATCGAGCGCGGGCGGAAGGACCCCTCGTCCGAGATCTTCGGTGCGGTAGCGGGCGCTCTGGACCTGACCGTTGGCGAGGTTGCGCGTCGTGCCGCGTCCACTGTCGATCGCGGCTCATTGTGCCTTGCGGCCTGATCTATCTCAATGACGAGGGCGCTGTCCGACAATCTCGTCGATGACTCCGTATTTCAATGCTTTCTCGGCAGTGAGGATGAGGTCGCGTTCCGTGTCCTTGCGAATCTGTTCCCGAGTTTTCTGCGTGTGCCGCGCAAGGATTTCTTCGAGCATCGTGCGCACACGTTCAATTTCATCGGCTTCGAGAATGAGGTCGGGGATCGCTCCGCGTCCCTCCGCTGCCGGAGCGTGAATAACTACACGCCCGTGAGGCAGTATCGATCTCCCGCCGGGTGTTCCCCCGGCAAGGATGACCGCGGCGGTGGATCCGGCTTCTCCCACACACGTTGTGTACACGTCGCACCGCACGTAATTCATGGCATCGTAAATCGCCAACATGGCGGGGATCGAACCGCCCGGTGAATTGATGTAGAGCTGAATGGGCTGGTCGGGCTTATCAGCTTCCAGGTGGACGAGCTGCGCGATGATGGCGTTGGCCACGCCGTCGTCGATCGCCGTGCCCAGATAGACAATTCTTTCTTCGAGAAGCCTCGAGTACACGTCGACCGTGCGGTCGCCCTGAGGGGTGTGGGTGGTGACGTAGGGGATGGTGTAGGTGCTCATGAGTCTGCTCCTACCCCGGTAGATACGAGGTCCGGCATGATGTCGTCCAATGTCGTCACTACGTGGTCGATGAACCCGTACTCACGTGCCTCTCGGGCGTCAAACCAGCGGTCACGCCGCGAGTCGCGCTCGATCACGTCGCGGTCTTGTCCGGTGTCCTGGGCGACCAGTGAAAGCACGGTGTCGCGGGTATGGCGGAGGTCGTCAGCCTGGATGGCGATGTCCATGGCCGTGCCGGCTATCCCCGATGATCCTTGGTGGAGCAACACTTTGGAATGTTCCATTGCGTAGCGCTTACCGGGAGTGCCGGAGGATAAGAGGAATTGCCCCGCGCTGTAAGCCATTCCGATGTTGATCGTGGCAACGTCGCAAGGAATGACGCGCATGCAGTCGCGAATCGCGAGCATTCCGGACACCGAGCCACCTGGCGAGTTAATGAGCAATGTGGTGTCGGCTCGGGAATCCTGGGCCGCCAGCAGGATGAGCCCATTACAAAGACGGTTCGAGTTCCACCCTTCCAACGGCTCCCCCAGTAGCAGGATCCGACGCTCGAACAGCTTCCGGTACATTTCTTCGTCAAGTGTGCTCCCGGTCGGAGCAGCAATAGTTTCAGTCATGCGTCAAGCTTGACCGTCAACGCGCCGGCCTCAGCCCTATGCTGCCGTGAGCAGCGCTGCTCACGGCAGCGCCGGAGGCCTTTAACTGGAGTGCTGAACATCTGTGGCAGTGGTTCGCGCCCCAACCGGCGGGTTTCCCTACGATCCTCTGCCAAATATGTCGTCGAGCTCGCGCTGTATCGAGCCCGTTCGGATGATGCGGATGGGCCCTTGCTCGCTTCGGCGGAATTCTTCACCGTGGCCGCGTACATGGCACTGGTCCCCATATTTCTCGGCAGGGCAGGCCTGGGTGTTCTCGCCGTCGCCCTGGACGTCCTGGGTGTAGCGCCGACCAATACCGACGACGCCGCTCCGGTCACCCCATCGAGCAAGGGCCTACCAGTAGCCGCACCGCGGCTCTGACCCCCGACCAGAAACTATGGAACCCGCCGGCACGATTCTGCATAGTTGACAATGAGCGTACAATTTTTTGTACGGAGGTATTCCATGAAGACTATGAATTATTCGGAATCACGGGCTCGCTATGCGGAGGTCTTGGATTCAGTAGTCGACGACCGGGAAGCGGTCATTGTGACTCGCTCTGGCCATGAGCCGGTCGTGATTGTGTCTTTGGCTGAGTACAACTCTCTCAAGGAGACGGCCTACTTGATGCGTTCCCCAGAAAATGCAC
>NZ_JAUNPE010000073.1 GCF_030536815.1 Kocuria sp. | reverse complement strand
CGGTTCCACATGGTCATGAACGTGGAGACGTCCTTGTCCTGGTGCGAGGGAGTCACCAGCATGTCACGCATGTAGCACACGGTGTGGTACTCCACATCGCACATGTACCGCAGGCAGCGCAGGGTGTCCTCGGGCAGTGGACGAGTGACGAACTCACCCATATCCAGGTCGGCCCATTTCACGCGCTGCGATGTTTCTGCGAACTTGTCGATGTTGAAGGCCATGGCTCAGGCTTTCCTCCAGTCCTCAATGGGCCAGTGCGATTTCTTCGCCCGCCGGTACAGGGGCAAATCGGGGTTCACGGCGTGTGCGTGAGCCACTTGGGACAACCAACTGGCGTCGGCCACCGAGTCTCCGTAGCCGTAGGAGCGGCTCAGGTCGAATCCGTTCTCCTCCGCGTAGCGCTTGAGCCACTGGGCGCGGGCCTCGTCCACGAGCGGCGGGGTGGCCAGATAACCGGTGAGCTTGCCGTCGGCCACTTCCATCCGGCCCGCCACCACGTGGTCGAACAGGTGCGTTATGGGACTGACCAGCAGGTCGAGAGAGCCGGTGACCAATACTGTGTGGTGACCGGCCGCGCGATGCTCTTCGATCCGTGCGAGGGCACCGGGTCGCAGACCCTTCTCCATGGCCCGGCCCAGGGAACCGTTCATGAGCTCCTCCACGCGGTCCACGGAGACGCCTTCGTAGCGGCGCAGGAACGCGCGGATGAACTCTCCGCGGTCTCGACGCTCGGCCTTGACGTACGTGGGTGCGTTGCCGAGCAATTCGGTGATCTCGCCGGGCCACTGCATCGGGCTGAGTTCCCTGCGGCGCAGCTTGGCGTACTGGGTGATGATATTGCCGGACACCACTGTGCCCTCGAGGTCGAAGACCGCCACCACATCGGTACCGGACTTGAGCGCGCGCGGTCGGGTTTCACGTTTGCGAGAGGCGGCCCTCAACCGGCCGTATGCGCGGGTCATTTCGGTGAGGGCGGGCAGGTGCACGTTCTGCCAGTAGTCCCGCCAGTCAATGGCCCGCGGATCGAAGTGCTGGTCCTCGGGTGCGGACTCCGGTAGCGCCCGGTCCAATTGGCGCGTGTGGGTGTCGTCGAAGATCATCTCGGTGCGCGTGTAGTTCTGGTACAGGTCCACGTAGGTGCGCAGTGAGCCCAGGCCCGCCTGCATCCGGTGCAGGGAGTTGGTCCACTCGCGGGTTCGCGCTGTGGCCGGTAGGACGGCGCTGAGCTTGCCGCCGGCCGCCGCCAATTTCTCCTTGAGAGCGAGCCCGCGCTCCACCGCGTTATTCGCCGGGAACTTCCACTCGGGAACGGCAATGGGGTTGCCGTGGGAATCCTCGAGCGGCTGCGCGCGGAAGAACTCACGCACGTTCTCGTACATCTGGTGGAACGGCAGCGGATTCGACGCACCCGAGCACACCTGGTAGTAGGCGGCCTGCGGGTCCATGTCCGTTTCTTCGGTCAGCTCGCCCGACGGCGCGCGGTGCCCCTGGGTGACCAGGGCCACGATCGCGTTGACCACGAAATCAACCGGGATCACGTCGAGCACGGAATCCGGCAGACCGGGGAACTCGGGCAGCGCGCCCTTGGCGTAGGCCATGATGAGCGGGTCGGCCACCTTGTAGCCGTCGATCCAGCCGGGGAACGGGTAGCGCAGGGCGGACTCAATGATGGCCGGGCGCACGATGGACAGCTGGTGTCCCGCGCCGGCCCACTTCTCCTCCGCCACTCGTTCGCCCAGGGCCTTGGTAAAGGTGTAGATGTCGGTCCACCCCAAGGACTGCGCACGGGTTCGGCCGTGGTCGACCAGCCGTTCCTGAACCCATGCCTGCCGAGCTTCCTCCGCGGCGCGAGCTACGGACTTGGGGCCTTCCTTGCCGAACTGGGATGTGGCCTTCTCAATGAAAGCCTGCAGCCGTTCGGGTGAGCGGGATTCCACCTGAGCGGTGTCTGCGGCGCGAACCGCGGCGTCGAACTCGACGTTCCAGTCCACGTTGTGATCCACGGGCGCTTCGGGGCGCAACCCCTTGGCGATACCACCCACGTAGCACGTTGACACGTGCACCACGTGCGGATCCTGGCCCGTTGCGCGCAGGGATTCGTACAGGCCCACGGCGCCGCCCACGTTGGTCTTGAAGGCTTCGTCAATGGGCGGGTCGAAGGACACGGTCGATGCGGAGTGGACCACCACGTCGAAGGGTTCGGTGATACCGGCCAAGCCCGTGAGGTCACCCTCGAGAACGCTTGTGCGTTCCGTGAAGATCTCTTCCGCCCGTTCCTTGCCCACCGATTCACGCCACGTCTTGAACACCGGCTTGCGCAACAGTTGTTTGAGGCGAGCCTGACCGGACAAAGACCCTTTGGCGCGGATCACCGCGGTCACGTGAATGTCCTCGTGGCTGGACAGCAGTCGTTCCAGGACTGCTTGCCCCAAGAAGCCCGTGGCTCCCGTGAGCAGGACGCGCTTGGTGGTGGTCTGGGTCAACGGGTTCCTCCGGAGGTAGGGATGCTCGGACACGGTTGTCGCGGGAAGATGAGGCCGAGTTCCCACCGGCCCGTGGATCAATTGATGTAGAGAAGAGCCTAACGGTTCACCACGTGGTCACGTTCGAGCGCTCGGCGCAGCGGTTCCGTACCGGCCGTCCCCGGTGAGCACTGCAACGGATCGTCCGCGCGGTGCAGCAGCAGGCGGGCCTCCCGCACGGTGGGGCAAATGTTCCGCATGAATTCTCGGAAGCTCTTCCTGGATGCCCCCACCGGTCGCAGCGGGTTAAAGCCGATCTTCACGTAGCGGCGGGCAAACGCGGCGGCCCGTGGTGAGTGCCGCACCCGTTCACTGGTTTCGACGGCGAAGAACCGTTCGTGGACGGTCTTGATCTCGACCACGCGCTTCAGAAGAGCCGAGAGCTCCGGGTGGCTCGCGGCGTCGTCGAAAGCGGCGAGCGCGGCGCGCATACTGGCCTCTCGTGACCACCCACGCGCCATGTACCCGGCCACGACATCTTCGCCGAACAGATTGGTCCACACGGAATCGGTCATGGGCGCCAGGTGTTCCAGGAACAGCTCGACACGCTCCGGGAACAGGTTGGCCTGGTCCACGGGGCCGGAAAGATCCTTCCCGTGAGCTTCGAGGACGGCCTGATAGGCATCGGCGATCCAGTGGCGCTCGTAGGCCCATGTGGTGAGGAACGCGGCGACACGCGATTCCTTGTTGGTGTAGCCGACCACCACGTGGCGGATGTGTCCCATGGTGGACCGTTCGACGTCCCACAGGTAGCGCAGATCCCGGAGCCGCTCGGGGCTCAACGGATTCTCCCGAAAGGCGTTCGTATCGATCTCTGCGCGCAGGCTGCCCTGCGCATCAATGGTGAATTGTTGGACCTCGAAGGGGGTTCGCAGGACAAGTTCCTGATCCGTGGGCCCGTACAGCCTGCCCTGTCGGTGCAATGCCAGGTAGGACTCCTCTGCCACTGTCCCTCCTCGATGATTCGGGGCGAACGCGCGTGTTCGTGGGGGGTCATGAACCCAAATCGCTACGCCTACCGTAGTGTATCTTAGTGGCATGCTTACCGCTCTTGTGACCGGTGGAACGTCAGGCCTGGGAGCCGCGTTCGCACGCTCGTTAGCCCGTAAGGGCTTCAACCTGATCTTGGTGGCCCGCAATGAAGATCGGCTCCGAGAAGTTTCCGAACAATTGGCCGGTGAGCACGGCATTCACGTGGACGTCATGGCGGCGGATCTGTCCGAGCGTCATGATGTGGAACGGGTTGCCCAACGACTCGCGGACACGACTCGTCCCGTGGACCTACTCATCAACAACGCCGGATTCTCGGTGGGCACCCCCTTTTTGAGCGATGACTTCTCCCCGCACGACGCGGGCATGGATGTCATGTGCCGCGCCGTGGCTCTGCTGTCCGGCGCGGCCGGTCGCTCCATGACGCAGCGCGGCACAGGGTGGATCGTCAATATCGCCTCCATTGCCGGGTGCGTCACCATGGGTGAGTACTCATCCATCAAGGCCTACGTCACGTCCATGACGGAATCCCTGGCGGTCGAGCTGCACGGCACGGGCGTGCAGGCCACCGCGGTTCTGCCGGGTTGGGTGCGCACGGAGTTCCACAGCCGCGCCGGCATCGCTGGGTCCTCGATCCCGAACTTCATGTGGCTCACCGCCGACGTCGTCGCGGACAAGGCCCTCGCCGACGTCGCCCGGGGCAAGGTCCTCTCGATTCCCGCCGTCCGCTACAAGGCGGTGTACACCGCCCTGCGCCACCTTCCGCGACCCGCGGTGCGTTGGATCTCCCGTCAGGTCTCCGGGGCACGCAAGCGCGAGAAGGCGGCCTGATCCCATGGCATCCGACGGCAAGCAGTCCGATCCTCCCCAGAGTGAGAGCAGACGCCCTCGCGTCAAACACCCTCGCCAGCCGGTGGAACGCCCCCAGATCATGGAGTCGCTCGAGGGGCCGGTGGCCCAGTCCGACCCCGCACCCTCCGCGCCGCCGGCCGATTCCGCAAAGGTGGGCACCGCCTACTACACACATGTGGGTCGCAGGATTGCGCGAAAGCTCGCGCAGACGATCTTCTTCAAAGGCCTGGTCAATCGCCTGATCACCCGCACCAACGTGGTGGATCCCGCGGCCTACGGGGTCAAGGGCGGGTGCGTGGTGGTGGCCAATCACTCGAGCCACCTGGACGCGCCGCTCGTGATGAGCGGCGTGCCCCACTACATCTCCCGTGATCTTGCCACGGGTGTGGCCGCCGACTACTTCTTCACGGCCTGGTACAAGAAGCTGTTCACCCAGCTGATTTTCAATGCCTTCCCGATCGACCGCGTCGGAACCGGCGCCAACCGCGGGCTGTCCAAGAAGTTGCTGGCCGCGGGGATACCCATCTTGATCTTTCCCGAGGGAACGCGTTCCAAGACCGGCAAGATGGCGCCCTTCAAGGTGGGCGCTGCCAGCCTGGCCCTTTCACTCGAGGTTCCCGTGGTGCCCGTGGCGTTGATCGGTGCTCACGAGGCCATGCCCAAGGACTCGAGCTGGCCTCGTCCCGGTAGGCCACCCGTGGTAGTGGCTGTGGGAGCGCCCCTGCGCGCGCGCGGAAACGAAACCGTCACGGGGTTCAACGAACGCATCGAAGCGGCGGTTCGCGCCCTGTACGCTTCGAATCGAAGCAAGATTCAGGATTGAACACCCCCTTAGAAAGAGGTCACACAGCAGTGGCACATGTGAAACACCAGAAATGGTGGGGCTGGGGCGAAGAAGGCGTTTTCTTCAATTACGAGAACAAGCCCGCCTTTGCTCCCTTCGTCAAGGAAGCCATCGGAGTGACACTGCGACCGCGCGAGCGGGACACCGTGGACTTCTCGACCGCGCACGTCCCCGCGTCCCAGGCTCCGGATACGGTTCTCGGGCTACTCCGCGAAATCAATGGAGCGGACAACGTCAGCACCGAGGACGAACTGCGCGTGATCCACTGGGCCGGCAAATCCGTGACGGAGCTTCTGCAGACTCTGCGCAACGATTTCCACCGCATCCCGGACGTCGTGGTCTACCCCGGCACCGAAGCTGAAGTCGCTGCCCTCATGCGTGCAGCCGTCGAGCATGACCTGGTGCTCATTCCCTTTGGTGGCGGCAGCAGCATTTCCCGAAGCCTCCAACCGGATCCGTCGGAGGAACGGTGCATTGTTTCCGTGGACCTGGGGCGCCTCAACAAGGTGCTCGCGATCGACGAGACCTCCGGACTCGCAACCATTCAAGCCGGCATTCTCGGTCCCGACATGGAGGAGCAGCTCAACGCCCGCGGTTGGACGCTGGGCCACTTCCCCGATTCCTTCACGTACTCCACCCTCGGTGGCTGGGCAGCGACCCGTTCCTCCGGCATGCAGTCGGACAAGTACGGGGACATCGCGGACATTATTCGCGGTCTGCGCATGGTCCGGGCCACGGGCACCGTGGTGCTGCGTCCGTTGCCGTCAACCTCCACCGGCCCGAGTCTGCGGGAGATGATCATCGGCTCCGAGGGCCGACTGGGCATCATCACGGAACTGACCGTTCACGTGCACCGGCTGCCGGAAAAGCACCAGGTCATCGCGTACATGTACCCCACGTGGCAGCAGGCGCTCACCGCTGTCCGCCAGTTCACGGAGGCCGAGATCCCGCTCACCTTCGCGCGGATCTCGGACGCCCACGAGACGGCGTTCTCTCTCGCAACGCAGAAGAAGCCGACGTCGCCCAAGGGCAAGCTCGCGGCCAAGGGCCAGGACGCACTGTGGGCCATCATGCGAAAGCGCGGTTGGGACACGGATGAGATGTGCATCTCCTACGTGTGTTTCGAGGGCTCGCCCAAGGACGTGGAGACACGCAAGAAGGCCGTGGCCGGCATCGCCAAGAAGAACGGAGCCATTGTGCTCGGTTCGGGTCCCGGCGCCCTCTACGACCAGAAGAAGTTCGACACCCCTTACCTACGTGACTTCCTGCTTGAGCAGAACACGGTGGGTGACGTGTCCGAGACCGCTGCCCCGTGGTCCAAGCTCACCACCGTGCACAAGGCCGTCTACGACGCCGCGGAACGCGCCTACGCATCCCTGGGGAAGAAGGGGTGGATCATGTCGCACATGTCCCATTCCTATCACTCCGGTGCGTGCCTGTACTTCACGTTCGGTTACGTCTATGACGACAAGAACCCGTACGACGAGTACCACACCGTCAAGAGCGCCATCCAACAAGCGTTCATCGACAACGGAGGAACACTCTCCCACCACCACGGTGTGGGCCTCGAACACCAGCCGTGGATGGAGCAGGACATCTCCCCGGAGGGCGCGAACATCCTGCGTGCGCTGTTTTCCAGCACGGATCCCGGAAATAACTTGAATCCCGGGAAAGTCATTTCCTGACTCGGAGTCTCGTCGGCCACCCTGACTGCTCCCCCGGTGCGCGCCGAAATCTTCGGTCCGCACCAGGGGAGCAGTTCGTTTCAAGAGCAAGCGCGCGGTCGACGGCGCCTGATGGGTTCCCCCGTACCAAGCGGATGACCCGGCGCCCAGTTCACTGTGCCGGGCGCGTTTGCCGTTTCACGTAGTCATGGGCGGTTCGGGCATACCAGTCGAGAACCTCGGCGTCCTCGGCGGTGGCACGATTGAGACTGTTGGCATCCGCCCCCTGGAACAATTTCTTGACCGGGATTTCCAATAATTTGCCCGTTCGGGTCCTGGGAACGGCCGGCGCCTCAATGATCTCGTCCGGTACGTAACGCGGCGATATCTGTTCCCGGATAGCCGCCACGATTGTTTCTCGCAGCTCCTCCGAAAGATTCGTCCCGGGGTCCGGAACCACGAACAGTGGCATGTAGTAATCACCCCCGGCCAGCTCGGCACCGATCACCATGGACGCGGACACCCCGGCCACCCGGTCCACCACCTGGGTGATGTCCGCGGAGCCCATGCGAATACCCCCTCGGTTGATGGTGGAATCCGATCGGCCGTGAACCACGAACGGGCCGCTGTTCAATTGGGTGACCCAGTCCCCATGACGCCACACTCCGGGGAACACATCGAAATACGCGCTTCGATAACGAGACCCGTCAGGGTCGTTCCAGAAGTACACGGGCATGCTCGGCAGCGGTTTGGTGACAACCATTTCGCCCACCTCGTCCCATACCCGTTCACCCTGACCGTTCCATGCTTGAACGTCCGCCCCGAGGTACGGGCCTTGGAGTTCGCCGCGGTACACGGGTTGGTAAGGGTTGGACCCCATGAAGGCGCTCGTGATGTCCGTTCCGCCGGAGTCGGACCCGAGCCGCACGTCCTCGGAGACTGATTCGTACACCCAGTCCCATGTGGTGTCGGGGAGCGGGGAGCCCGTCACCAGAATGGACTTCAAGGCGGAGAAGTCCTGGTGGACGTTGGGGACCACGCCCGATCGTTCGATCATGGTCAGGACACCGGCGCCCGTGCCGAAGAACGTGGCGTTGTTCTTGGCCACCAGCTCCAAGGATTTCTGTGGGCCGCCAAAGGTGGGAGCGCCGTCGTACGTGATGATGGTGGCGCCCGTGAGGAGGATGCCCACGGACATGTTCCACACCATCCAGGTGGTGGCCACGGCGAAATACGCGACATCGGTGGGACCCAGCCCGGCGTGCAACCCCAGGGCCTTGAGGAACTCGAGTGTCACGCCACCGTGGGAGTGCACGATGCCCTTGGGCTTGCCGGTGGTTCCGGATGAGTAGAGGATCCACAGGGGGTGCTCGAACGGCACCTGCTCGTAGTTGGGCTCGGCACGTTGCGCAATGAGGTCCGAGTACCGCAGAGCGTCCGCGGGCAGCTCGCCCACGGTGTCACGGGGCTGCTGATCGATCACGATCAGCTGCTCCACGGTGGGTAACACTTCTCGGAGCGGAGCGTACGAGTCCGTCATGTCCCTGAGCTTGCCGCCGAATCTGTAACCATCCACGGTGAACAGGATCTTGGGCTCGATCTGCGCGAATCGATCGGCCACGCCCTCCGGCCCGAAGTCCGTATTGACCACCGACCACACTCCACCCACCGACACGGTGGCCAGCAGGGCCACGGCTGTCTCGGGAATGTTCGGAAGCACCCCGGCCACCCTGTCCCCCGGTTCGACTCCCAAGTCGCGCAGCCGCTGGGCCACGGATGCCACCTGTGATTCCAGCTCGGACCACGTCATGTGACGAGCCGGGGCATCCTCGTACTCACCAATGATGGCAATCTCATCCGGGCGTGTTGCTGCGGCCCGCAAAGAATTTTCGGCGTAGTTCAGACGCGCACCCGGGAACCACTGCGCGCCCGGCATCGTCTCCCCCGTCAACTCCTCGTCCCCGGGCTCGGAGGCAATGACATCGAAGTAATCCCACACGCCCCGCCAGAAATCTCCGAGGTGATTCACCGACCACGTGTGAAGTGCAGAAAAATCGGGGGCCGTGACTCCGTAGGCCCGTTCCACGTACGACGCGTAGTCGTACATCCTGGAACTTCGGACGGATTCCTCCGAGGGAGCCCACAGAAGCTTGCGATCAGTGTGGGCAGGCGATGTTTCGGTGCTCATGTGCATGTCCCTTCCAATTGCCGAGCAGTTATGCCCGTCGCTCTCACGGTTTGTTCTGGATGCTGTGTTCTGCGGCCAAGCGCATGGCTTCGGCGTGGTCCCGCCTGTCGAGAGCGTTCACCAGGTCGACATGAAGTTGATGACGCGCACGAACGTACTCGGGCAAGGGTCCGGCCGTGCCGGATTTAATGGCCACAGTGTGCGTTCGAATCATGTCCACAAGACTTAAGTAAATGGAACGCAGCGGCTGATTCGGTGTCACCGCGGCGATCACCACGTGCAGGTCCCAATTCGCCCGCAGGAAGCCCAGGTAATCCTGCGCCCCCATGGCGTTTTCCATTTCCTGCAGTGAGCGTCGCATCCGAACGATGTCCACGGCGGATGAATGAGACACGGCATCTTCAATGAGCAGCGGATCCAAGGCGTCGCGAATCCGAACCGCGTACCCGACATCTGCGGCGTCGTCGTCCAGGGTGAGCAGCGCATGCCCCAGACGGGCAAGCGGTGGCGGTGAGGCGGTGAACAGACCGCCCCCGGGCCCCGTTCTCGTGGAGATCAGCCCCCGGGACTCCAGCAGTCGAACAGCCTCGTTAATGGTGCCTTTCGAGACACCCACGCGTTCTTGCAGCTCTTTCCTGGTTCCGAGGCGGGCCCCCGGTTCTTCCTGCTCAACCCATCGTCCAATGATCAAAGCCGCCTGTTCGGCACGGCTCAGTCCCGACTCTGGCCCGGTCAATGCCTGGGTCATCGTTTTTCTCACCTCGGTCTTTCCTGTGGCCGGTCCCACAGTGGCCACGTTCGTCACATGGTAGCGCTGCGGATTTCCACTTCACCCCGTGCCGTGTGATCCACACCACCCTCATGTTATACCTTTTGAGCATGACTAATAGGGCCTAATTGATGGAAAGTCTCAGGCAGCATTCCTCCGCTCTCAGCGCTGACGTCCTGGTGGTGGGCGCGGGCCCCGTGGGGTTGAGCCTGGCGCGCCTCCTGGGCCTCCGCGGCCACCAGGTCACGATTGTCGAGCGAAAGGCGGACGCGTACCCCCTGCCACGCGCTGTGGTGTTCGATGACGAGATCGGGCGCATCTTTCAGAACTTGGGCCTCACCGATGAAATCCAGAACATCTCACAGGCGGTACCGGATCACTACGAGTGGCGTAACAGCCAAGGACAAACCCTGCTTGCCATGGACCGGTCCGGAACGGGGCCGTGCGGCTGGCCCATTGATAGTTTCTTCTCCCAGCCCGTACTCGAGAACGTTCTGGCGCGAGCCGTTGCCGACATGGACAACGTCACGGTGCTGCGCAACGTCGAGTTGACAGGCATCCAGGAAACCACCGATGGCATCGTGGGTACTTGTCGCGGGCCCGACGGGCCGTGGTCGATCGAGGCGAGGTTTCTCGTCGGGTGCGATGGTTCACGCAGTACCGTTCGGGAGCTCCTCGGTGTCGGGATGACCGACCTGGACTTCCGATACGACTGGCTGATCGTGGACGCATCGCTCTTGCCGGAGATGCCGCCCATCAGATGCCGCCGTTCGCCGGGCAAGGCAGATCCCGCCGTGGTGCTTCCGCCGGCGGACCCGCCCGTTCTGGGCGCCGGATTGCTCGACCCAGCCGCGGGGGCGCCGGGGTGGCACGGAACCCTCGCACCCCAGTTCTCGGTTGACGGCGGACCGCTCGACGACGTCGCGGGCTACGGGCACGTGCTTCTGACCAGGGACAGCGCGGCCGTGGACGACCGGCCGCGTGGTTGAGCAATGACGAGGCCAACCACCGGATTGCGCTGCTCGCGTTCCCCGATCTGGAAGTACCGGTCGACAAGGGACACACCGCAGGCCTGCACCACACTGCCTTCGAGTACCCCGAATTCCATTCATGGATCGTGAACTACAAGCGGCTCAAGCGATTCGGGCTGGAACCGTTCGTGTGCCTGGACCATGGAATGACCATGTCCATGTATTACCAGGATCCCGAGGGCACCGGTGTGAAAATCCAGGTGGACGCCTTTGGCGACTGGAGCAAATCCATCTCGTGGATGTACTTCTCCTCCGAATTCGGAGAAAACCCCATTGGTCACCATTTCGATCCACAGCAGATTCTGGAGGCCTACGAGTCCGGCATGTCCCAGGAGGAGGTCCACGCGCGTGCCCGCAAACGGGAGTTCTAGCCCGAGGTCATCCCCGACATCCACTTGCCCGAGGCCTGGTAGAAATCCGCACTGTTATTTGAAGGAGATTCATGAAACTCGCCAACGTATCCGGTAGAGCAGCCCTCGTTACCGCCGAGGGAACGGTCGTGGACGTCGACCGCGCGAGCTCCGGCGCCTTTGGAGCAGATATCACCGATGTCTACGAGCGGTGGGACGACTTCTTGTCCTGGGCCCGTGATGCGGACCTGGACGCGTTCGAGGCGCAACCGCTGTCGGAGAAAGCCCTTGGCTCACCGTCCCCGCGGCCTCGTCAAGTCTTGGCTATCGGACTCAATTACAGTGCGCACGCCGCCGAATCCGGGTTCGAGCGCCCGGAGAAGCCGCCCCCGGTCTTCACCAAATTCGTTTCCGCGCTCACGGGGCCGTTCACCACCGTAGACCTTCCCGAGGGCGGGAATACGGATTGGGAGGTCGAACTCACCGTCATCATGGGCAAGGAGGCTCACCACGTGGCGGCATCCGATGCGTGGGACTACGTGGCGGGGCTGACTGCCGCGCAGGATCTCTCCGAAAGGGTCACTCAGCTACAGGGCCCGGCTCCGCAGTTCGGATTCGGCAAGTCGTTTCCGGGCTTCCTTCCCGTGGGCCCCTACCTCGTCACACCGGACGAGTTCGAGGATAGGGACGCCATCGACCTGTGCAGTGACATCGACGGGGAAATCATGCAGAGGGAAATACGCGTGACTTGATCTTCTCGGTC
>NZ_JAUNPE010000223.1 GCF_030536815.1 Kocuria sp. | reverse complement strand
CGTACCCCGCCGCGAGCGCGGCCTTCAACGGGCGAACCTTCTGCTGCCCACCGGCCACGCAGATGCGTGTCTGCTTGGCCTTCACGTTCTGCAAGGACACCGCCACGGTACGTTCCTCGAGGTCGGGCAGGCACGGTTGTCCGTGCTCATCGATGAAGCGCGAGCAGATGTCGCCCACGGCGTGTTCGAGCAGCGTTGCCTGTTCGGTGGCGGAGAAGTATCCGAGTTTCAACAGCGTGGAGTCCGGGCTCATGGCCCCCACCGTGAAGATGGCGGTTTGGGCGTCTCGACCCAGATCCAGGATGTGTTTGATGTGCCGATCTTCTTCAACCACCCGCTTGACCTGGGCGTTGTCGAAAATCACCGGAAGCGGCAAGGTCTGCGGATAGGCGTTGAACGCCTCGCAGAACAACCGGATGGTTTCGTAGTGACTCGTGGAACGTGAGGTCAGCGTGGCCCCGCCCTTGAGTTGGACCACCTGCACGCCATGGCAATCGGTCGGTTTGAGCGAACGCGCAACCGCGTGCAAGGTGCGGCCCCAGGTGATCCCGAGCAGATCGCCGTCGGCAACGTTTTCCTCGAGCATGAGGGCACCCGCCGCGCCCAACTCGCGGACGAGGTCATCGTCGGTGGGTTGGCTCGTGATCACCCGCGCCTGCGCCAAACCGAAGCGCTCGCACAGCTGGTCCGCCACCGCGGTGGAGACCTGGCGCGGATCGTGGATCTCAATGGTGACGAATCCGCGATCCTTGGCGTGCTGGATCAGTTTGGACACGGTGGGGCGAGAGACCCCCAGTTCACGGGCCACATCCGTCTGGGGCAGGCCGCGCTCGTAGTAGAGGCGAGCGGCGCTCAGTCCCTGGACATCTCTGGGGCTCAATGACATGGGAGTCTCTCGTTCGTCAGAGGTGGTGATGAGGAAGGGTCAGAGACCCAGAATGACACCCACCAGAGCGGCGTTGAGCATATTGGTCAGGAAGCCGCCCAGCAGGGCGAACAAACCCATCTGGGCGACGTCGCCGCGGCGATCCGGTGCCAGGCCGCCGATGGAACCGATCTGAATGGCGATTGAGGACAAGTTGGCGAAACCGGCCAGGGCGAACGTGGTGATCAGCACGGACTGAGGATCCAAGTTGGGGATTTCCGGGCCGAAGGACGTGTAACCGACGAATTCGTTGAGGATGGTCTTCTGACCGATGAAGTTGCCGACCATGGCGGCGTCGTTCCAGGGCACACCCAGCGCCCACGCGAGCGGGGCAAAGATGATCCCGAACAGGCCTTCCAGGGACCAGCCCTCAAAGCCGAACAGGCCGCCGAACCACCCGAGCACCGCGGAAACCAGTCCGATCAGGGCGATGAACGCGATGAGCAGGGCACCCACGATCACGGCGATCCTGCCACCACTCATGGCGCCGGTACCGATCGCGTCAATGAGGTTCTTGGACTCGGTGTCGCGCACCTCGAGCACGTTCACGGAGGCCACGGACTTCTCGGTCTCGGGCATCAGGGCCTTGGCCACGAGCAACGAACCCGGGGCATTCATCACCGCGGCCGCCAGCAAGTAGGGCAGCGGCGCGCCCAGCAGCGAATAACCCACCAGGGTGGAACCGGCCACGGCCGCGAATCCACCGGTCATGCACGCGAAGAGCTCGGAGCGGGTGAGCTTGCTCAGATACGGCTTGATCATCAGGGGGGCTTCACTCTGCCCCAGGAAGATCACGGTGGATGCGAACACGGATTCGATCTTGGACGTGCCCATGATTTTGTTGAGCGCCGTGCCCAGCAGGTGCACGAAGACCTGGACCACGCGCAGGTAGTACAGGGCACCGATGAGCGCACCCAGGAAAATGATCACGGGAAGCACGTTCAGCGCGAAGACGAAGCCGTTGTTCTCGCCCAGGAGCCCACCGAAGACAAAGGATGTTCCCTGGTTCGTGAACCCGATCAGTCCCTGAACCAGTCCGGAGAACCATTTGAGGGCCTCGAAACCCGGCCCCCATTTCAGGATCAACAGGGCCACACCCACCTGCAGGGCCAGGCCCACGGCCAGGGTCCGCCACCGGATGGAACTGCGATGCCTGGAGAGAAGAACAATGAGGCCCAGGATGAGCACAATGCCAATCAAGCCTTGGAAGCGATCCACGATGATCCTGCCTTCGCATGGGGCGCCGAACCGGCGCGAACATTTGTCAAAAGTCCGTTTGACAAAATTTCTCATGAGCAGCTTAGGATGTGAACACCGGTTCCACAAGCCAGGAACGGGTGTTCTCAAACCGCTATCCCGAGGGAGTGATCGCGATGGTCGAGGCCTACGACGCTGTAGATGTCATCCGAATCAAGCGAGACCGGCAGAAGTTGCCCATGGACGCCATTGATTGGGTGATTGACGCCTACACCCGCGGTGTGGTCGCCGATGAGCAGATGTCCGCGCTGGCCATGGCTATTTTCCTCAACGGCATGGACCGCGAGGAGATCGCCCGCTGGACTCAGGCAATGATCGACTCCGGCGAGACCATGAACTTCGCGGCCCTCTCCAAAGCCACCACCGACAAGCACTCCACCGGTGGCGTGGGTGACAAGATCACCCTGCCGCTCGCGCCCCTGGTCGCCTCCTACGGAGTGGCCGTTCCGCAGCTTTCCGGCCGCGGGTTGGGCCACACCGGCGGCACACTGGACAAGCTCGAGGCCATCCCGGGCTGGCAGGCGGACCTGTCCAATGAGCGCATGATGTCCGTCCTGGAGGACGTGGGCGCCGTGATCTGCGCGGCCGGGGCCGGCCTGGCCCCCGCGGACAAGAAGCTCTACGCCCTGCGCGACATCACCTCCACCGTGGACTGCATTCCCCTGATCGCCTCCTCGATCATGTCCAAGAAGATCGCCGAGGGCACCG
>NZ_JAUNPE010000072.1 GCF_030536815.1 Kocuria sp. | reverse complement strand
CCCCACGCCACCGCGAATAATCCGGCGGCCACCCGCGTCCAGGGTTTGATGTTCACTGTTCGGTTCCTCGATCCACCAGATGCGCTGCGGTACAAACTGCATGGTAAGTGCCGCTGTGAGGATCACCAATTCACGGGCCCGGCCCCCCGCGGACCGGGCCCGTTCAACTACGCATGGCCGATTCAGGCCCGGCGATGCACCGATTGCGGCATCAAGTAGGCGCTCAGTCCCTCAACGCCGAATTCCACGCCCAAACCCGAATCTCCTCGTCCTCCGAACGGAGCCGAATGATTGGATGCGAAGAAGTTGATCCCCACGGATCCCGTGTTCATCCTTCGGGCCACCCCGCGGGCCTTGTCCTCATCCGCGGAGAAAACGATCCCACCGAGCCCGAACGGCGTGTTGTTGGCCAACTCCACCGCGTGATCCTCATTCTTGTAGCGCAGAATCGTGATGATCGGCCCAAAGATTTCCTCTCGCGCCACCGTCATCTCCGGCGTCACATCGGAAAGAACGGTGGGTTGTACAAAGAATCCGGAGTCCATGTCTGCGCGGTCGCCGCCCGCCGCTATGCTCGCGCCTTCCTGGTGAGCTGACTCGAGAAACTTCAGGACCGTCTCGAACTGAGGGCGGTTGGCCATCGGGCCGAAAACGGTGGCTTCGTCCAACGGGTCTCCCTGCGGGGCTTCCCCCACGGTGCGAGCAACCATCTTCACGACGTCCTCGTAGCGGGACTCGGGGGCCAGGATCCGGGTTGAGATGTAGCACGTCTGCCCGGTGTTGCGCATGCACGAACGGATCAGCACGGATGACATGTGGTCCAGATCCGCATCCTCGAGGACTATGGCTGACGATTTACCGCCCAGTTCCAACGTGACCGGTTTGAGGCTCTCACCACAGGCTGCGGCGATCTTTCGGCCCACGGGGGTCGAACCGGTGAAGGCAACTTTGCGCACCTTGGGGTGGCGCACCAATTGATCGCCCATCCGGCCGCTGCCCGTCAGGACATTGACCACACCGTGGGGCACACCCGCGGCCGCGAGGGCATCCACGATGAACCGCACGGACAACGGAGTCGGTGAGGCAGGTTTGATGACCACGGTGCACCCCGCCAGGAGCGCAGGGGCCAGCTTGGCCACAACCAAGTTGATGGGGAAGTTCCACGGAGCGATCAATGCGCAGACGCCCACCGGATCCTTGTAAACAGAAGTTTCACCCACACCATTGGGGAACGGGCGGGTATCGTCCTGATCCAACCAGTCCGCCAGCCCGGCAAAGTAGCGGAAAATGCTGGCGGCGTTGGAGGCCGCGTTCGTGGTTTCGGAGATGGGCGAGCCATTTTCGCGGGTATTCGTGTAGCCCAAGGGCTCGCGCCGGGCCTCGATCTCGTCCGCGGCTCTGAGCAAGATCGACGCACGCTCGTGCGCTGTCAGCGCCGCCCAGCCCGGGAAGGCGTTGTCCGCGGCTGCCACTGCGCGTTCAAGGTCTTCCGGTGTTGCATCAGGCACGGAGGCCCAAATTTCTTCCGTGACCGGGTCCACGATCTCGATGCGCCGATCACCAGTGGACGGGATGTATGCGCCATTTATGAAGTGGTCGTTCTCGTGCGTGTACGGAAGATCCAGGCTCTCTCGTCGATGACGTGCCTTGTTCAGCTCCAGTGTCATACCAGGACGCTTCCTTTCAGCAATGCCCGTGAGCGCGTCAGATCTGCCTCCGCCATGAGCTGTGCGGCGGAAGTCTGCAGTTCAGGCACGATCTCTTCTTCAAGCCGATCCATGTATGCCGCGGGGGTCAATTTGAACCACGAGGACGCCAAGGCGATGCCCACGGAATCGAATCGCCACAGCCGATCGGCATCACGCACCAGTGCGTCCTCGAGGGACTTGGCGTCCGGGCGGGTGTCGTGGCCGTCAATGATCTCCGTTATCCGACGGATGAACTCGTCCCCGTAGCCGAGTTCGGAAAGTACCTCTTGGGCAATCAGACATCCCTGTCGCTCGTGCTCGAATCGAATGTCGGCCTTCCGCCAATCACCCGAGAATCCCTCGGACAGGATCCGTTCCTCGTCGACACGCCCCCACCCCGTATCGTGCAACAGGATGGCCACGCGAACCACCAGGTCGTCCGCTTCCGGATACACGTCGCACAGCCGCTCGGCGTAAGCCAGCGAAATGGGCAAATGAATATCGTTGCCGCGGGCCCGCGTTTCGGGAATGACGCTCTTCCAGATCGGGTCCAAATCGGTTGATTCTGACGGTGTGGTGCTGATGGGCTCGGTATTGACTGTCAGCGCGGTCTCGATGGTCATTGGTCCAGCTCCTGTTCTGTGGGGGGAACGGCCGATTCCTTGAGCCGTCTCTCGGTGTCAGCGGCAGTGCCCGCGTCAATGGTCAGTGCCTTGGACAATGCGGACTTCACATCCATGAAATCCACGGGAGAATTGACGCAGTCCGCAGCAATGAGCCGCCCTCCCCGGTAGTAGAGCACCGAGAATTTACCGTCGGAACCGTCCCGGCGGACCACCGTCTGATCGTGCCCCGTGGACAACCCGGCGATCTGCAATTTGTACGGCCCCTGGTTCGACCAGAACCACGGAATCGATTGATATTCCTCACGACGGCCGGTCAGCGAATACGCCGCCACTTTCGCGTGTTCCACGGCGTTGTTGACACTTTCCAACCGCAGACGTTCCCCCTCAGGGGCTCCTGGAATCGGATTGGGAATATTCGCACAATCCCCAATGGCCACGGTGTGACCGTCCGAAGCAAGCGCATACTCATCCACCTGAATGCCGTTGTCGCAGCGCAACCCCATGGTTTCCGCCAGTTCGGTGTTGGGAACGACCCCGATTCCGACCAGTACGATGTCTGCCGGGACGACGTCGCCGTTGTCCAGGCGAACGCCGGTGACGCGCCCGTGTTCTCCCTCGAAACGCTCCAGGTTCACACCGACCCGCACGTCGATTCCCTGATCGCGGTGGGCGGCCAGGAAGAACTCTGCCGTTTCTTCCCCCACCGCTCGACCGATCAGCCGTGGACCTGCTTCCAGTACGGTCACGGTCTTGCCCATTGCACGGGCGCTCGCAGCAGCCTCGAGTCCGATGAACCCGCCACCGATGACCACGAGATTCTGGGCATCCGGCATCCGGGCCTTGAGATCCAACGCATCGTCGGCATTGCGCAGGTACAGAACACCGTCGAGGTCAGTTCCCTCCAGGGGAAGACGGCGGGCCCGCGCCCCCACGGTCAAGGCGAGTTGTTGGAACGGGAAGGTCTCTCCCGTCACGGAGACGGCGGTTCCCGACCCATCGGGCTTCTTCTCGATGCGTTCGATCCGCTGGCCCTTGACCACGTCGATGTTGTGTTCTTCCCAGTACTCCGGTGCTCGGAAGATCAGCTTTTCCTTGGAAATCTTGTCCTGCATGAAGTCTTTCGACAGGGCGGGGCGCTGATACGGCCGATGGTCCTCCTCCCCCAACAACGTGACCGGTGCCGTGTATCCCAGAGCCCGCAATGATCCTGCGAGCGCGACCCCTGATTGGCTGGCTCCGATGATCAGGAGCCCGTGATTGTTCTCCGCAGCCATCTCTACACCTGCGTCTTAGGAGTGGTCACATGCAGGTCCGTGCCGTCCTCGACCGGCAGCTGGCAGGAGAGCCGGGAGTTCGGCCGGCGATCTTCTGTCGTGCCGTAGAGCATCTCGTCCTCCATGTCCTCCATCTCTGGGAGCTTGTCCAGGTCCTCGTCGTCCACGAACACATGGCACGTGGCGCAGGAGAGCGAACCTCCGCACTCTGCGACGATCCCCGTCACACCGTTGCGGACCGCGGTCTCCATGACGGAGTCTCCGGCGGTTGCGTCCACGGTGCGCTGGTTGCCTTCTGAATCGGTGAAAGTAACGGTGGGCATGAGGTGGTCCTTTCTGCTGTCACCCGTGGGTGATGCGGAAGTTGTCAGATGAACTGTCGGCCGCCGTCTACGACGAGGGTCTGGCCGGTGACGTAGTCGGAGTCCTGACCGGCCAGAAAAAGCGCGGCACCCACGATGTCCTGTGGCTGGCTGGCCCGTTTGATGGCCCCGCGGTCGACCCCGTACGTGGCGGCGTCGGGCATCAGCCCGTAGCTTGCCTCGGTGAGGGTGAATCCGGGAGCAATGGCGTTGACGGTCACACCCCGCCGCCCCAGTTCTTTGGCCATGACCCGGGTCAGTCCGATCACTCCGGATTTGGAGGCCACGTAGTGCAGCCAGTTCTCCGAGCCGGAATAGACCGTGGCTGAGGAAAGGTTGATCACGCTGGATCCCTCGCTCAGGAGGGAACTGCATGCCCGGGCGCACAGCCAGGGGCCCTTGAGGTTCACGGCCATCACCGCGTCCCATTCCTCGGGGTCGATCTCTTCCATGGGTGATCTGGTGACCGTGGCGTAAATGGCGGCGTTGTTGATCAGAACGCCGAGGGCACCCCCGCTGAAATCGCCCACCTCCCTGGCCATGGCCTCCGTGGACGACACCGAGGTGACGTCCACCGTGGTGGCCATCGCCTGCACGCCCTCTTCTTCGGCCAGCCGAGCCGTTTCCTGGGCGCCTTCGAGATTGAGGTCAGCGGCTGCGACGTCGTACCCGCGCCTCGCAAAGCCGAGCGCGAAGGCGCGACCTAAGCCGCCGGCTGCACCGGTGACGAGGACGGTGGATCGTTGCGCTTGGTGGTTCACGCAACCGCCCCCGCAACGTCGGGGGCGGTTGCGGCGGTGTTCTCGACGTCGTCCAGGACGGTCACCGTGCCCTTGGTTCCGTCCACGCGCAGTCTCTGACCCGTGCGGATCTCGCGCGACGCCGAGCCGGCCCCCGTGACGGCGGGCAGACCGTATTCGCGACACACGATGGCAGCGTGGCTCATCATGCCGCCGATGTCCGTCACAGTGGCCGAAATCTTGCCGAAGACGGGACCCCAGGACGGGGCGGTATTGGGTGCCACGAGGATTTCCCCGTCCTTGAGTGTGCCCAGTTCCAACGCGGACGTCACCACTCGCGCAATACCCTCAACCACCCCGGGTGAGGCAGCCATGCCCTTGAACACACCCTCAATTTCTTCGCCGTCACCCAACCACTGGGCCACCTGTTCGGTGGTGATGCCGTAGAGCATGGTGGTGAACGGCTCGGTGATGAACTCCGGCGGCGTGTTGAACGCAGGCTCGGCCCGGTTGGATTTCAGGGCTGCGATAATTCCCGCGCGGCGTTCGATCTCGGTGGGCCAGTAGTCCGGGCCGATAGCTTGGGCGCCGATTCCCCATCCGTTGACCAAATCGAAGATCACGGAGCGGACTTCATCGCGACCCAAATACAGGATGTCGGAAGGGTCGTTCCAGAAACCCGCATCCACGAACAACTGGGACAGCTCCCGGACCTTGCGCCAGAAGGTTCCCATGGTCCAGTGCTCGATGTAGAAGTTGTGATTTTCCACGTACGGGTACGCCAGCCGGGCCAAGGCGATCTTCGCATCGAAGACCTCTTGCATCTCTTCATCCAGCAGGTCTCGATATTCCCCGATGATGCGTTCCCGCTCCGCCACGAGCTCTTCCACGGAGCGGGCCAGGTGGGCGCCTTCCTTGGCGCGGCGGATGTAGTCGGCAATGAAGCTGAGCGGGATCTCCATGTGGTCGATCCAGTACTGATCATGACCGTAGAAACCGTTACCCGTGGTGAAGTTGAACCACGGATCCTTGGACTCCTCCAGGACACCCAGCCACTTCTGGCCGTTCTCCGCCGCGCCGATGCGGGACAGAGTGGCGTCCGCATCGTCCGGCTGATCGAAGTGCTGCTCCAGACCGAGTTCGATCGCGAGCAGCGCGAGCTTCTTGAGCTCGTCGTCCGGGCGGAACAGTTCCATGTCCTCGCCCTGAACCATGGTCGCGATGTTCTGGTCCGGGATGCTCGGGAAGGCCTCTTTGCAGAATCCGAAGAAATCCAAGTAGGCGATGTAGCCCAGGTTCAAGAATTCGAAGTGGTACTGCCAGTTCTGATAGGCCAGGTCGATGAGCTTGTCGTACGACCGGAAAAGTTCTTCCGAGCCGTCACGTCCCTTGCCCGAGGTGATGTCTTCGAGGGGAACCACGTCCGGCAAGGATCGGAACTCGATCGCTTCCATGTCCCGGATGGTTCCCTTGACCTTGGTGTACCAGTTGGCGAGCAGGCTCTCCCAGTTCTCGAAGTAATAGCCGGCGCGTTCCTCGAACTGCGCCACGCGGTCGGCCACCTGGTCCTCGGGCACCGAAATGGGGCTCATGTAGAGGTAACCCTGATGAATTCTGTAGTCGATTCCGTTGGCCGTGGGAATCATCAAGTGACGTGAATTGAACTCTCCGAGCTGCCGGATCGCGAATTCACAGCCAATGGTCTCAAAGGGTTTAACCACCACGGGCCATTGCTGGGAGTTCTGGAACCAGAATTCCCGGCCGTCCACGTCCTTCCGGTTTTCCTGGAAGGTCAAGTAATAGGGGTACAGCTTCTCCCAACCTTCGGCTCCCTGGGGAGTTTCAACACTGAACGGGCTGGGGAATGATTTGATCTCGGGGCTATTATCCACGTGAATGTTCCTTCGTTCGCGCTCCGTGCGTGGCACGGAAGTGGCTGGCTCTACTTGGCGTTCTTGGACAACAGCGCCGCGGTCAGTCCGCCCATCCCGGTGGCGGGCTTCTTCTTGGCGGGCGCAGCGCCGTCCTTCTTGGACGAGTGCACGGTCTCGGGGCGTGATTGCAGCAGGAGAAGGTTCTCCCCGTCCGGAAGGTCCTTGTCGAAGGCCCATTCGATGTCCTGCGGGCACTTGTAATGCTTTTCGGCGCGTTTTGCCATGCTGGCCACGGCCTGCAGCTGGTCGTCACTGAGACAGCGGCGCGAGCGGCGCTCCTCGTCCACTTCCACTTCCCTGAGAGCCGCGGACTCAGGGTCGGGAACCAACTCCGCATGCTTGTCGCCAATGTGCTCGCTCACCACCACCAACGTGACTTTGTCCAACTGGAGGTTGTCGGGCGTGACCTGACCGGAAACGACCATTTCTCCCACGCCGTACGACGCATCAATGGTGATCTTGGAACGGTCCCCCGTCGCGGGGTCCATGGTGATAGCCACACCGGAGGTTTCGGAATTGACCATTTTCTGAACGGCGACCGCCATGGAGAGGTCATCCTCGGGAATGTTGTTCTTGAGGCGGTAGAGGATCGCACGGGACGTGTACAGGGACGCCCAGCACTTGCGAATGTGCTCCAGAACCGCCTGCTGGCCCGTGAGCCAGAGGTAAGTGTCCTGTTGGCCGGCAAAACTTGCATCCGGAAGGTCTTCGGCGGTTGCTGAGGATCGCACCGCGACGGGAGCAGGCCGCTCAAACCCTGCCTGCAAGGCCTCGTACGCATCCACGGTCTGCTGCCTCAGGTCCTCCGGAACCGCCCGAGAGCAGATCTCATCACGGATTTGCCGGGCCACTTCTTCCACATGGTCGACATCTGTCACGTCGATACCCGAAAGCAACCGACGGATGTCTTCCTTGATGCCAGCGGCGTCGATGAAGGCGTCGAACAAGTCGGTGGTCACCGCGAACCCGGGAGGAACGGGCATACCGGCCGCGGTCATGGACACCAGGGAGGCGCATTTTCCTCCCAGGCGCTCAAGCTTGGGTTCGCCTCCGCCGTCGAAAAATTCAATGAATTGAGTGTTCTCCATGAATCAGGACTCCCAGGTGACGGGCACCGCAACGGGTGCGCGGAATGACAGGTTTTCGCCGAATTGAATGTGGTCCGGATCGACCAATTTCACATGGGGCGCCAGCGCGAGTGTTTCTTCCAACGTGATTTTCGTCTGCAGCTTGGCCAGCATGTTCCCCAGGCAGTAGTGGATCCCGAATCCGAACGCGAGGTGTTCGCGAGAATTCGAACGCTCGACATCGAAGGAATCCCCGTTCTCGAACAGGGATTCATCACGATTGGCGGAGCCCATGACCAAAAGCAATTGCGCGCCTTCCGGAATCTCCGTACCGCCCACCGTGGCGTCCTTCAGGGCTTTGCGACGCCACGCCACGATGGACGGGCTGTAGCGAAGAACTTCATCCACGGCGCCCGCAATCTTCTTGGGGTCGTCCTGAAGTTTTTGCCACTGCTCGGGATGGGCCAACAACACACGCAGAGTGTTGGCGATCAGGGTGGTTGTCGTTTCATGTCCTGCGAACAGCAGGCTGTAACACACGGATGCGATCTCATGGTCGCTGATCTCCGCCCCGTTTTCCTGGGCCTTGACCAGGTCGGCCACCAAATTGTCACCACCTTCGCGGTGAGCTTTCTCCACCATGCTCAGACATTTCTGCCAGTAATCCACCAAGTTGTGAGCGTGAGGAATTTGTTCCTCATCACTCAGGTCCGCCCAGGTCATGGCTCCCCGGGAATTGGACCATTCCTTGAACTGGTCGATCTGGTCGGTGTCCTCCCCGAACAACGTGAGAATCGTGATGGTGGGAATGTCGTACGCCAGGTCCTTGAGGAGATCACCCTTGCGATCCGGGTGCTCCAACATCCGCTGCAGCAGTGTCCGCACGTTGTCCCGGATGAAGGGTTCCAACACTTTGTAACGGCGCGGGGTGAAGGCCTTCTGCACGACGCTGCGAATGCGCGTGTGCTCGGGTGGGACTCGCGCTGACAGACCGGAGTACGCCGTGAACCCGCCATCTTTCATGATCTGCTTGGCTTCGGGGCCGCGTTCGCGCACGGGGGCCTGTGCGTTCTCGGAGCTGAAGGTTTCCCAGTCCCCGAAGACTTCCTTGATGTCGGCATGCCGGGTCACGACCCAGCAATCGATCCGCTCGTCGTACATAACCGGTTCTTCGTCACGAAGATTCCGGTAGGCGGGGAACGGATCATTTTGCTGAAAAGGCTCGTAGCCATGGTGGGCCACCGGGCAGGCACCCATGGTGGCCTGGTCAACTGTGCTGTCCTGTGAGGCACTCATCGCGATCCCTTCGAACGTTGCGAATGTGAGTGCCAGCTTGGCGCATGACCTAGATCACACCAAGATCCGTTATTCACTGAGTGAATATGGAAAACGGCTCTGCCCGAGCCCCCGGCATTGCCGCAGGTGGGCGGCTCACGCACCGCCCGGGGTCATGACACGCAGGATGGTGCTGAGGGGAACGTGAGCGGTGGCCAGCTCAATTTGGCGAGACACACCCCGCAGTGTCGGCAGATGCCGGGTCATGTTCCCCGAGCTGGCCGAAGCCATGACCAGGCCGAGGCCGGCCCCAACGGGCCCGTCACGATGGAAGACAGGAACCGCAATCGAACAGACCCCCGCCCGGACTTCTTCCGCGGCCGTGGCAAAACCCTGTTCTTTCACCGTCACCAGTTCATCCCTCAGACGAGCGGGGTCCACATGCGTGTGCGGGGATACGGCGTGCAATCCCTGCCGGAAGAGGGCCTCGCGGACCCAATCTTCTTCGTATGCCAAGAGAACCTTGCCGACAGCCGTAGCGTGCAGCGGTAACCGGCCACCCACCCGGGAGGCTCTCGGTACGCGCTTGGAGCTGTAAACCCGTTCTATGTACAGGGCATCCGAGCCATCCCTGATGGCCAGCTGGGCGGTTTCGCGGGTCAATGAGTGCAGGTCCTGGATGAACGGGCGAGAAATGTCCCTCAGCTGTCGGCCGGCGTGCTGCCCCAGTTCCCATAACCGCATGCCCACTTGATACCGCCCGTTGTCATCACGGCTCAGCGCCCCCCAGGCCACGAGTTCGGAGAGCAGACGGTGGGCGGTACTTTGCGGAAGTCCTGTGAGCTCCACGATTTGCCCCTGGCTCAACGGCCTGAGCTGCATCTCGAAGACCTCCAAGATGGCCAGCACCTTGGACGTCACGGACCGTCCTGGTTCGGACGAACCTCCTGCCATGTCCCCTCCCTGGGTGCCGCTCTCGCCACATCATTGTCGTCGGGTCAGGGCACTGAGCGCGGGCGAATCGTCCATGGACGCAATGCCCGCAAACCCGGCCGCCATGATTCGTGCCTGTTCGGTAAATAAATGATCATGGACACGATAACCGCACAGCCGGTGTGCTTGATCGTGGTTCAGATCGAACCACCCCATCACGGTGGCCACTCCATGGGGCGTCAGACGCCAGACCTTGTCGGCGTCCTTGACCAGGGCGTCATTCACCGACAGCGCAGTGGTTCGAGAGTCGTGGCCGTCGATTATGCGTGCGATTTCCTCCACGTCCGCGGCGTCATAACCCACCGCGGCGAGGATCTCCCTGGCGATCCTCGCGCCCGCCACTTCGTGGTCCCTGACCAGGTCCGGGCGCCCCCCACCGGGAGCAATGGCCGAAAGCACTAACTCCTCGGGGACCTGTGACCACCCGGTGTCATGCAACAAAATCGCCGGCAGCACGATCTCCGCCCTCGCCTCGGGGATCAGCTGGGTCAGTTGTCGGGCAATGCCGTACGCGTACAAGGAGTGCACATCGTTGCTGCGGACTGTCAGGAAGTCCTTGGCCCGGTCCCAGACGTGTTGTTCCTTGTCCGACAGCCCGAAGATGCCCTGGACCTCAGTCGCCGCGGGAATTTTCGAGGCCACGTCGGAGGCCGGCGAGTCGGGTGTGTTGTGCTGCGTTGGCTTCATAACGTCATTGAATTCGGTGGAAGCCCACGGATCAAGCGGAAGATCTTTGACACCGTCCATGGCGCAAATGACAATCGAAGCATGAGCGCAGACCAACAGGACTCCCGAGCCCCCTTGGTCACCGCGCCCACCATTTACGACGTCGCCCGCCACGCGGGTGTTGCACCCTCCACGGTTTCGCGCACGTTCGCCCGCCCGGGGCGGGTCTCGTTCACGACCGCCGAGAAGGTCAGGGCGGCCGCCGAGGAGTTGGGCTACCGCGTGAAATCCGCCAACCGGTCGGGTCTGGACGGCGAGCGGCGCACCAACATGATCTCTCTGATGCTCGCGGACATCTCCAACCCCGTGTTCTTCGAGCTGATCCGCGGGGCGGAGGAGGCGGCGTCGAAGGCCGGGTATCTCGTGCTGCTCAACAACACGCACGAGGACGACCGCGCGGAACGCGCCATCATTGAGCGCACGCTACCCATGGTGGACGGTGTGCTGCTCACGAGTTCGCGCATGTCCGATTCCGCGATCCGCATGATGGCCAAGCAGAAGCCCACGGTGGTGGCCAACCGCGCGGTGAACGGTGTGGCCTCCGTGGTCCCGGACAATGCCCGGGGCATGCGCCGGGCCGCCGAACACCTGGCGTCATGCGGCAGACGGAATATTCTCTACGCCGCCGGCCCGGAGGCCTCCTGGTCGGACGGCATGCGCTGGCGGGCCCTGCGCGAATCCGCCCTGGAGCTCGAGCTGAAAGTCCATCGCACGGGTCCGTTCGAACCCACCTCGGAGGGTGGCCGCAAGGCGGCTCGGCGCTGGCTCGACCATCGCGTGCCCGCCGTGGTGCTCTACAACGACCTCATGGCCATGGGGTTCCTGCGCGAACTGCGCCAGCACAGTGTGCGGATCCCGGATGAGGTGGCCGTGGTCGGGTTCGACAACGTACAGGAACTGGACCTGATCAGCCCCTCGCTGAGTTCCGTGGCTGCACCCATGCACGCGATCGGAACCACGGCCGTGCAGAATCTGCTGGCCATGGTTCGAGGAGCCACGCACACGGCGTCGAAACCCGTGGTGGTCCCGTCCCGGCTGGTGGTCCGCGAATCCAGCGCACTGCCCCTGGCTCACGGCTGAGAAATTCAGCAACTCACGGCAACCCATTGCCTGCGCCTGTGTTCGCGGCTGGGATGGGGGTATGTCAACGTCGATTGCAGCCCACCCCGACCGTTTGCTGCCGGCTGACCCGGACACCCGGGCCATTGCCCGCAACCTTCTCAAGCAGGTCGAGGACCTGCCGATCGTCTCCCCGCACGGACACGTGGATGCCCGGATCATTGCGGACAACACCCCGTTCCCGGATCCCACGCAACTGCTCATCAGCCCGGACCACTATGTGACCCGCCTGCTGCACGCCAATGGCGTGAACCTCTCCGACCTCAACGTGGGCAAGAGCAACGGCGCCGACCCGCGTGAGGCCTGGCGGA
>NZ_JAUNPE010000071.1 GCF_030536815.1 Kocuria sp. | reverse complement strand
TGCCCACCACACCGTGCTCACGCAGCATCTCGGTGATGGTCAGCACCACGTCGGTTGCGGTGGCGCCGGAGGGGATCTCGCCGGTGAGCTTGAAGCCCACAACGCGCGGGATCAACATGGAAATCGGCTGGCCCAGCATGGCTGCCTCGGCCTCGATGCCGCCGACACCCCAACCCAGGACGCCGATGCCGTTTTCCATGGTGGTGTGCGAGTCGGTGCCCACGCAGGTGTCCGGGTACGCGCGAACGGTGCCGTCCACCTCGCGGGTCATGACCACGCGTGCCAGGTTCTCGATGTTGACCTGGTGCACGATACCCATGCCCGGGGGTACGACCTTGAAGTCGTTGAATGCGGTCTGACCCCAGCGTAGGAACTGGTACCGCTCGCCGTTGCGCTGGTACTCGATATCCATGTTGCGCTCGATGGCGTCCACGGAACCGAACGCGTCAATCTGCACGGAGTGGTCAATGACCAACTCGGCCGGAGCCAGCGGGTTGACCCGGGACGGATCACCGCCGAGTTCCGCCACGGCCTCACGCATTGTGGCAAGGTCCACGATGCAGGGAACGCCGGTGAAGTCCTGCATGATGACACGGGCAGGGGTGAACTGAATCTCCGTGTCGGGCTGGGCCTCGGGATCCCAGCTGGCCAGGGCCTCAATGTGCTTCTCGGTCACGTTCGCACCGTCTTCGGTGCGCAACAGGTTCTCGAGCAGAATCTTCAAGCTGTAAGGGAGTTTCGTGGCCCCCTCTAGTGCATTGAGTCGGAAAATTTCATAGTCGGTGCCGCCGACGTTGAGTACGCCTTTGGCTCCAAAGCTGTCCACAGTCATGGTGTGGAACTCCTCTCGCCACCGTTTGAATGCGTTCGCGGCCGTCAACGGGGCGCATGAAACGCACCGGGCGCGCACGAACGGTCACCTCCCAGTGTAGCCTGTGCCACTTACCCTGACCGGGAGATTCACCTCAGGACGCGTCATTGCGCCGCAACACAGCCACCGCCTCCACATGGTGGGTGTTCGGGTACAGGTCGAACGCCTTCACGTCGGTCGCCTTCCAACCGCGGCGCGACAACCGGCCGAGGTCACGACCCAGTGCCGCGGGATCACACGCAACGTAGACCACTGTGTGGGGGTCGGCGCCGTCGATCGCCGCGAGTACTTCCTTGCCCGCTCCGGCGCGCGGTGGATCGAGAATGACCACGTCCGGCCGGGGCGCGCGCACCGCGGGCCGCTGTTGCCCGCGCGAGGACCCGTGGCGGCGTCGTGCGGGGTCACGTCCCGTGAGCACCCGCGCCACGTCCCCGCGCGTGACGCGGACGTTCTCCCGCTCGGCCAGGTTTTCTCGCGCATCCGCGGACGTCACGGGCGAGCCCTCCACCGCGAAGACCCGGCCCTGAGGACCCACCACGCCGGCAGCCGCGGCAGTGAACAATCCGGCTCCGCTGTAGAGGTCCCACACCGTCTCCCCCGACTCGATCCGAGCTGCCGCCAGCACCGCGTCGACCAGGGTGCGCGGGGCGGCCCGGTGAATCTGCCAGAACCCCGTGGGGCTGACGCGCCACGTGAGTGGATCGCCACCGGGCACCTCGAGAGTTTCCCGCACCAGGGATTCGCCGGACCACGTCTGGATCTCGCGATCCTCCGGGGACTGCGCGGTGACCGACACCCCGTGGTCGCTCCCCCAGCTCGCGAGCCGGCCCCGCAGATCGGTCAGCGTCTCGGGGTCCTGACGCGCAAGCAGACCCACGTGCAGCAGCGGCCGGCCCCCGTCTGCCGGTGCGGCAATGTCCAGGCGCGCGGCACCCGGTACGGACAGCTCCCAGGGTGCGCGGGCGCTGATGGCGTCCGTGGCCAGCGGCATGTCCGTGATCGCCACCAGGTCATGGGACCTGTGGGGGTACATGCCCGCGGTGCCGTCCGCGGACACGTCCAGGTGCAGGCGAGTGCGCCACCCGGTGCCATCAGGGGATTCGTCGGCCACCGCGGCAACCTGGCCGTGCCAGTCGATTCCGGCCAGATGCTCGAGTTGCTCGGCCACCACGGCCCGTTTGAGTTCTCGTTGCCCGCCCAGCGTGAGGTGACCGAATTCTGCCCCGCCCACGGGCGCTCGTTCGTCCCGAGCGGCACGTAGGGCATCCGCGGCGGCCCACGGGTGATGGGTTCTGCGGTCCTCGGAGGATTCCAGCACCTCGATCACGTCACCGCGCCAGAATTTGGCGTCCTCGCCGTGGTCGGTGAGGCGCACGCGCACGAGTTCCCCGGGCGCACCGTGACGCACGAACACCACACGACCGTCCGGCGAACGTGACACCATGTGCCCACCGTGAGCCACGGCGGTGAGTCGGAGTGTCAGCTGATCGGGGGTGTCGGGGTGGTCTTCGGTCATCCTTGATTCTCCGTGAGTCGTAGTTCGCGCACCGATTCCAGGTGCCAGGGAACGGAGGCGATCATGACGCCCCGTTCGAAGTGCAGTCGAGCCTTGAGCGGCCGGATGGCCTGGTTGTGCAAGAACCGCTCCCAGCCGCGCCCCACAACATATTCGGGCAAGTAGACGATCACCAAGTCTCGCGGTGATTTCTTGCGGATGCTGCGCACGTGGGAGATCACGGGTCCGATGCTGTCACGGTACGGGGAGGCCAGCACAGTGATGGGGACCGGGAACTCCAGCCGTTGCCATTGCCGCAGGACGTCCTCGGTCCGGGCACGATCGGTGTCCACCAGCACCGCCTCCAACGTGGCCGGCCGGGAGGCCCGGGCGTAGGTCAGGGCGCGAACCACGGGCTTGCGAACCGAGGTCACCACGATCAGGGCATGCACGCGGGAGGGCAGCGCACGGACCGGGGACTCGGGATCCACCTCGAGTTCGCGGTCCACCGAGGCGTAATGATGGCCGATCACCCGCATCCACAGTGTGAGCAGGGCAATGGCCACAATGGTCAGCCAGGCCCCCTGCGTGAGCTTGGTGGCCAGCACCACCAAGAACACGGCAGCGCAGAAAATCAGGGCCACCACGGCCACGGACTGCCGCATGGCCAGTTGCCGGGTGGTGACCTTTGAGGTGCGGGTCCGTCGCACGCGCGCCCAATGTCGCACCATGCCCGCCTGGGTGAGGGTGAACGCGAAGAACGCCCCCACCACGTAGAGCTGGATCAGGCTGTTGACGTTCGCATCGAAGATCGCGGTGAACAGCGCCGCGACGATCGAGAGCAGCACGATTCCGTTGGTGAAGGCGAAACGATCCCCGCGCGATTGCAACTGGCGCGGTAGCAGCGCGGCGCTGGCCAGCCGCGAGGCCAAGGTGGGGAAACCCGAGAACGCCGTGTTGGCGGCCATGAACAGCACGCCCACCGTGACGGCCACCAGCACGAAGAACCACACGGAGTTCTCGCCGGCAATGGTCTGGGCCAGTTGGCCGAGGATCGGCACCTGGAAGAAGCCTTCCCCCGGGCGCTGGCCGTCGATCAGTAACTGCTCATCCGCGTTCATGACCACGACCGCCCGGGTTTCACGGGTGAGATACAACACGCCCAGCAGCAACGCCGTGGACAGGGCACCGAGGTAGCCCAGGGTGCGGGCCGCGTTGAGGGCTTTGGGTTTACGGAAGTAGGGCACGGAATTGGTGATGGTCTCCACACCGGTCACCGCCACCGCACCCGAGGAGAACGCACGCAGCACCAGCACCGCCCCGGCCAGGCCCACCAGCCCGGCGTCCATGCCGGCGGCGGGCAGCACCTGGTAGTCCGCCGACGGCGCTCGGTCCAGTGTGCCCGTCAGGTGCTGTACCAGCCCCGCAGCGATGAGCAGGAGCACCACCGCCACAAAGGCGTACGTGGGTACGGTCGAGGCGCGCCCCATGAATTGCAGCCCGCGCAGGTTGAGCAGCCCGACCACCGCGATACCCGCGAGGGCCACGAAAACCTGCTGACCCACGAACCACGGCACCGCTGAGGCCACGTACTGGGCCGCGGCGGACATGGACACGGCCACCACCAGGGTGTAATCCACCAACAGCGCCGCACCCACCATGGCACCGGAGGGCCGGCCGAGGTTCTTGGACGCGATCTCGAAATCCGCTCCGCCGGACGGGTAGGCCCGCACGTTCTGCCGGTAGGCGGTGATCAACACGATCAACACCACGAGAACCACGACTCCCACCCAGGGTGAGACGGCAATGGCCGCGGTGCCCGCGAGCGCCAGGGTCAATACGATTTCGTCCGGCGCGTAGGCCACGGAGGACAGCGCGTCGGATGCGAACACGGGTAGTGCCGCGCGGTTGCGGAGCAGGGTTCCGCCGGCGCGTTCGTTGTGGAGTGGTTTGCCCACGAGGACGCGGCGAGCAAGTTGGGACAGGTGCACGGTTCAACACGCTAGTACCTCGCGGGGGTCTTGTCCCGAAGCGCGGAGAATTATGCTGTGCGACATGGCGCATTTTGTGATCATGGGTGTCGGCCGCGTGGGGATCTCCATTGCGCACGCCCTTGAGGATTCCGGCCACACCGTGGCGGTCATCGATCAGGACGATCGGGCCTTTCGTAAACTACGACCGTCCTTCGGCGGTAAGAAGGTCACCGGCCACGGTTTCGACCGGGACGTACTGCGCCGGGCGGGTATTGAAGAGGCCTACGCGTTCGCGGCGGTGTCCAGCGGTGACAACTCGAACATCATTGCGGCCCGCGTGGCCCGGGAGACGTTCAAGGTCAAACACGTGGTGGCCCGCATTTACGACCCCAGCCGCGCGGAGTTCTACCAACGCTTGGGAATCCCCACGGTGGCCTCCGTACGGTGGAGTTCGGACCAGGTGCTGCGGCGGATCCTGCCGGAGCACGCGATCACCGGAGATTTCCGGGAGGTCTCCGGACGGTTGCAGCTGGGAGAGCTTCCCCTGCACGAATCCTGGTCGGGTTTGCACCTGGATCGCATCGAGGAGGCCTCCGGTGTGCGGGTGGCCTTCGTGACGCGCTTCGGAGAGGGAATTCTGCCCGCCACCGATTCCAGTTACCAGCAGGGGGATATTGTGCACGCCATGATGCGCGTGGAAGATGTCGAGAACGTGGCCCGGATCCTGTCCCGGCCGCCCTCGGACGAGGTCTTGGAGGCGGTGGCTCTGGCGGCCACCGAGGAACGCGGTCACGGGCGGGAGCGGTCATGAAGGTCATCATTGTGGGCGGCGGATCCGTGGGCTCATCGATCGCTCGCGAATTGGTGTCCCACGGCCACGAGATCGTGGTGATCGATGCGACGTCGGACGTGATCGGCCGTTCCAATTTGCGCGGCACCCAGTGGGTCGTCGGGGACGCCTGCGACTTGGACGTGCTCCAACGTGCCAAGACGGAAGACGCGGATGTCGTGGTGGCCGCCACCGGAGACGACAAGGCGAACCTGGTCGTCTCGCTCCTGGCGCGCAGCGAGTTCGGGGTGCCCCGGACCGTGGGGCGGGTCAACAACCCCAAGAACGAATGGCTGTTCGACGACGCGTGGGGCGTTGACGTTGCGGTGTCCACTCCCCGCCTCATGACCGCGCTCGTGGAGGAGGCCGTGGAAGTGGGGGACGTGGTGCGGTTGCTGAGTCTGCAGACCGGGGGTGCAACACTGTCCGCCTACACGGTGCCCCGGGAACATCCGGTGGTGGCCACCATGGTGTCCCACGTGCCGTGGCCCCTCGAGGTCGCCCTGGTGGCCATCCTGCGGGACGGAATACCGATCACACCCTCCGGGGACGATGTTCTGGAGGGCTCGGACGAATTGTTCTTCATTTCCACCGCGGAGGGGGAAGATCAGCTGCGGGCCATGTTCACCACGGCCCGGGCCATCACCGACGAGACCGAACCGGCCGGGTCAACATCCACCCGAGCCACAGCACCAACGCATACAAGGGAACACCCATCACCAGGCGGGTGACGCCCAGCGCAGCGACGTTCTCCGCGAAATACAGGGGTACCTGCACGAGCAACCGCGCCGCGAACATCCCGATCAGCAGCAGGGTGGCGCGCTGATACGCGCTGCGCCGCTGCCGATCCTTGCGCCAGTCCATACCCTCCCCGCGAACGTAACCGAAGAAGACACCCAGCAGCGGCCAGCCGACCGCCGCCGAGATCGACAGGCCGATGAACCAGGCAATGTTGATGAAGAACCCCGGCACGTAGTAGTCCAGGGCTTGACCGCCGGCCCGGGCGAACAGGGCACACACGGCCACGCCGATCAGCCCGGTGATCGACTGCATCAGTGACTGCCGCTGGGCCAGTCTCACCACCGCGAACAGCGAAGCGGTGGCCAGGGAGGCAACCAGCGCGATGACCAATTGCTGGGTCAGCAAGAACACGACCAGGAAAATCAGACCCGGCAGTATCGCCTCGAGCAACCCGCGCCAGCCGCCCACGGCGTGCAGCACGTCCAGCTGACCGTGTTCATCACGGCGCAGACCCGCGCGCTTGGCGTAGTCCCCCATGGCCTGCTCCATGGACTGGGGCCGCCTGCTCCCCTCGGGAGGTTCCTGGCCATCCGGTGCTGAGGGGTACGGGGGTGTCGTGTGGCTCACCGGCTGATCCTTTTGGGCGTGATGATCTCGTAACGGGGGTTGTACATGGTCGGTACCGAATCGGTGAACGACACCACGGCCACGCACCGCAACCTGGTTCCGGCCATGATGCCGGGAACACTGCGCTGACCGTGCCAGAGCAACGCGACGTAGGAATCTTCCCGAGCCGCTCGGTGCCCGGACCGGCCCTGGACATGCAGCACCGCCCGGTAGCGCGGCGACTGCGTGGCGGGCGAGAACGTGACCTCGGTGACCTCGCCCTCGACCATGACCCGACGACGCTGCGACGCTGCCGCCGGGTCGAGATCCCGCGCGGCGGCACCGCGCTCGCCGACGACGTCGATGGCCCCGGTGACGTGCGTTGTGGCCACCGGATCAGCCGATTTCGGTGATCTCTGGACCGCGACGCGGTGCGCTCGCCGGCGGCTGCGGATCCCGCACGGGCTGCTCGGGGGTCCGGCCCTCGGCGTTCTGCGGTGTTGCGTTCTCCGGAACCTTGAACTGCAACAGGTCGCGCGGGGGCATCGGATCATGCCCGCGCACGATCACCAGCGATCGCACGACGTCGTCGAGCACCTCGGCGGTCGTGGACGGCATGGCGGCACCGCCCGTGTACACCGCGCGCAGGAACCAGCGCGGCCCGTCGATGCCGACGAAGCGTGCCAGCCGGTAGCCGGGTTGGCCCGAGGCCGTGGTCGCGGAGAATTTGGCATTGACCTGCAGCCCCAGCGGGCCTTCGCTCACGGTGGCCTGTCCGCGGTCGCGGCGCAGGCCTTCCACCAATTCGCGGCGGACATCGTCCCACAGTCCGCTGCTCTTGGGCGCGGAGAACGCCTGGAGTTGAACCGAGCCGTCCTTGTAATCGACGTTCAAGGCACGCGGTCGCTGTGATTTTTCCTCCAGATCCATGCGCACGGCCACACCGGCCACGGGTTTGAGGAGGATGCACCCCAGATCGATGTAGTCCTCGCGCTCGCCCGTCAACTCGGACTCGTCCCGCGGGCCCAGGGCGCGGGGGTCGGAGGCCGCCCCCGTGTCCTCCTCGGGTGTCCCGGGGGTCTCTGGCAGGTCAGTCTTGGCGACGGCGCTGTTGTCCGCCTGAGCGTCCTTGCTGCGCTTCTTTCGTCCGAACATGTGTGCTCCGTTGATTGTCTGCGGGTCGTTGTGAATCAGTGGCCGGGATCTAGTGGGTTCCGGAGGAACCGAAGCCTCCCGCGCCGCGTTCGCTCTCGGGCAGGTCGGCCACGGGGTCGAAGAGGGCCGTCTCCACTCGCTGGATCACGAGCTGGGCAATCCGCTCACCGCGGCTCACCGTGTAGGTGGCCGATCGGTCGGTGTTGAGTAAACACACCTTGAGCTCACCGCGGTAGCCGCTGTCCACGGTGCCCGGGGCGTTGACAACGGTCAGTCCGTGTTTGGCCGCGAGCCCCGACCTGGGGTGAACCAGGCCCACGTACCCGTGGGGGATCGCCAGGGCCACCCCGGTGTCCACCAGCGCCCGTTGTCCCGGCTCCAGAACGGTCTCGCGCCGGGCCCGCAGGTCGGCGCCCGCGTCTCCGAGGGTTGCGTACGAGGGGGGCGCCAGCTCGGGATCCAACATCTTGAGGGCCACGGTCACGGTGTGGTTAACGGCTACTTCAGTCACAATCCACCACTCTAACGCGGCGCACCTTGGGTGGTTGTGCTGACGTGGAAGACTCCTAGCAAGCTGTGGGAAAGTGGACTCATGACCTCTCACGAACCCCACGCCACAACGGCCTCCGAACCGGCCACCCCCGACCACCCGACGATGGAACCCGTGGTGGCCTACCAGGAGCGACTCACCGTCGCGTGGTGGATGTGGCTCGTGATCCTGTTCGTGGGAGCGGCAACGTTCATCGCTCTCGCCCCCATCAACATGGCCGTGGGCATCATTGCGGCCGTGGTGGTCATGGTCTTCATTGCGTTGATCCTTTATCTCGGCTCACCCCGGATCGTGGTCACGGACCACGACGTGCGCGTGGGCCGGGCACACATCGAGCGACGCTTTGTCGGAGAGGCCCAGGCCCTGCGTGGTGAGGCCGCACGCGTGGCCCGCGGTCCCGAATTGGACGGCCGCGCGTTCATGAACTTCCGGGTCTCCGTCCCTGACATGTGCCGGATCCAGATCGTGGACCCCGTGGATCCCACCCCGTACTGGCTCACCGCCACCCGCCACCCCGAGGAACTGGCTCGCGCGATCAATGCCGATCGCGGCCCTGATGCGCAGTAACGCACCGAAACAATTCGGGCGGTCACCGTAGTGGTGACCGCCCGAAATCTGTGTTCAGCAGCCGTGGATCAGCCCATGCACTCGAAGCAGAACTTCACCCCGTCGCGCTCTTCGGCGAGCTGGGAACGGTGACGCACCAGGAAGCACGAGCCGCACGTGAATTCGTCCTCCTGAGCGGGCAGCACCACAACGGAGAGCTCTTCGTTGGAAAGATCGGCGCCGGGAAGCTCAAAGCTTTCCGCGGCTGCTGCTTCATCCTCGTCGACGCTGCCGGACTGCTGATCCGATCGACGAGACTGCAACTCCTCGATCGAGTCTTCCTTGAGGTCTTCGTCCTGCTTACGCGGCGCGTCGTAATCTGTGGCCATGTGTAAATCCGCTCCAACCGGTCTCAGCGAGATCGCTGTGGGTGTTAATACCCCGGCTTTCTGGGAAAAACGCCGGGTCCGTGTCGCGTAGATTGTTCACCATCGACCGGGAAAAATCCAGCCCGAGGCATCGACTACTCGTTGCACGATGTCACACCGGGAATGACTCCCCCAGCCCGCCATGGATGAACCGTCCACGGACTGCCGCGGGAAATGCGGGAGTACGGGGGTAAACCGGTTCGGTGGCCGCGGTTGAACCACTAGACTGGCACGACATGAGCGGTGGGAATTTCTCTGACAGCATTACTTCCCGCTGGTAAAGGAAGGACAGCATGGACCAGTTGCACCTGGTGGGTGTACACGAAGACGGCGAACACCTGATCGTGGAAACCACCGATTCACAGCGTTACTCGCTGAAGATCGATCAGCAGTTACGGCAAGCGGTGCAGCACGCGCGGAAGAAGACTCCCGCGCGCGGCCGTGTCGGCGGGCAGTTCGGTCCCCGCGACATCCAAGCTCGGTTCCGGGCCGGCGCCAGCGTTGAAGACATCGTTGCGGAGTCCGGCTGGGAACCCGAGCGCGTCAAGCGCTACGAATGGCCCATCCTGGCCGAGCGCGGGCACATGGTGCGGGAGGCTCTCAAGGTCAAGGTGACCGGCACCAGCCCGTCACATGACGGTTACCGTTCCGTGTTCGAGGGCGAACCGCGAACACTCGAGCAGACCGTGCACCACCGCGCGCAGGACACGGGTGTGGCCGTGAGTTCCCTCGACTGGGACGCGTGGCAGCGCGAGGATCAGCTCTGGAACCTGCAATTGACGTTCAGTGTCTCGGACCGCGATCAGGCCCCCCATGACACCAACGGTCCCGCGGAATGGACCTACAACCCCGCTAATCAAACGGTGCGACCCGTGAACGAGTGGGCCACGGCCCTCGGTCAAGAACCGCCTGAGTCCGGGCCCCTGGGTGTGCCCGCACCGACAGTCACCCACCATCCGGCCCCTGACGCCCGCGTGGAACAGCTCCAGCGAGAGGCCAGCCAGGCCGACGAGCTGCTGGACGTGCTGCAGGCGCGCCGTGGCCGCCGTTTGGGCTCCGACACGGACGAGGACGATCGGCTGGCCGAGATCCTGGGGCGTGGAATGGGACACGTGGACAACCGGCCCCGACCCATTGGCGCACCCGAGGACTCACCGTTGTTCGATCAGCCCATCCAGCCCGCCGCCGCGCGCGTGGCTGAGGATCGGGCGCTCGAAGAAGACGCCGGTATCGAGATCGTGGACGATTCCACGGCCGCGCCCGAAAGTCCCGAAGCCCCGGTGGAAGAACCGGACCAGGCGGCGTCCACATCGCTGCCCGAGGCCGTGACGGCCGGCCGGGGCCCGCAGCTCAGCGTTGCGAACAACCTTGCGGAATCGGTGGCCACTCTCGAGCCCCAGGACGAAACCGCGCCGGACGGCAACCCCCCGAACGAAACCCACACCGGGGACAACGCCGTGGCCCAGGACTCAGAGGTCGACCAGGAACAAACCCCCGTCGAGCCCACCGAACCGCCCCAGCGAGCCCCCGGGCCGCGCGGCCGGACCGGTAAGGCCAAGCGTTCCTCGGTGCCCAGCTGGGATGAGATTGTGTTCGGTTCCAATTCGAACTGAGGCACGGGGCCACCGTCCGGGGACTGCAGAACGACCGCGGACACGCTAAAGTCACTAAGGCAGATTGGGCTAAGGGGAGAAAGCGGTCCAGCTTTGCTCTGGCAATTCATGGATTCGAGGGACGCATTGCATGGGTAATTCCATCCAGGACGACTTGTTTGGTGCCGACGAACCGGTTGCGGAAACTACCGCAGGTTCCGCCGATCCCAACGACGGCGGGCGGTTCCGGCGTTTTTTGGCGCCGCTCGTACTCGGGTTGGCCGCTCTCCTCGTACTGGTGGGTGTCGGGGCGCTGGCGGTCACCGGGCTGTCCAACTCCCAAGACGATCAGGAACCGGCCGATTTCGCGACCGAATCCGAATCGCCGACCCCGTCGCCCAGTGTCACCCCGACCCGCACGCCCTCCCTCACCCCGGTCGAGACCGCCCCGGTGCAGGAGTACGTGCCACCGCCCGTGGCACCCCCGGTCGTTCCTGTTCCGCCGCCCGCTCCGGTGCCGCAGCCGCAGCCGACGAAGGCCCCGGTGCCGACCAAGAAGCCCGAACCCACCAAGACGCCGACCACGGCACCCACGAAACAGCCGACCACGTCAGCCAAGCCGACCTCAGCGCCGACGCAGGCGCCCAAGCCAGCGGCGACGTCCAAGGCGCCCGCGCCCAAACCGCCGGCCACGCCTAAGGCTCCCGCCAACGGTGGTAAACCGGCGCCGAAACCCACGGCCAGCAAGTAACGACGCGGTCACCACAGCAGGGCGGGAATCAGACGCTCCGCGGGTGTGAGGGAACCGTGCTGACCCACCATGGTGAGCGGCTTGGCGCCCTGGCGGGAGACATCGTAAATGGCCACCGGTTCCTTACCGAGGACCCACACGTGCCCCGCGCGTTCCAGCATGACGGGATCCGGATCCGGTCCGAAATACCCCCCGGCCGTGAGATCCTCACGGGTCACCGCCCACACGGTGTCGCCGTAGTGTTCCTGCCAGCGCGCCGCTATGTGCACGGGATCCGTGTCCGGGTGGGCATGCAGTTGCACGGCTCGGGGTTCTCCCGCGGTGTGGCGCACGCCGTCCAGCAGGCCGGGGACCGCGCTGGCATCAAAGCGGTGTTCGGCCGCGACGTCGACCATCCCGTGGTCGGCCGTGAGGACGACACGCGTGTTGGGTGGCAGCTTCTGGACGAGCCGCTTGATGGCGGAGTCCAGCTCCTCAAGGGCCTTCAGCCAGGTTTCGGAACGCCAGCCCTTGGCGTGGCCGACTTTGTCCAGCTCGTCCCAATAGAAGTAGACCAGCGCTCGTTTGCCCTCGCGCAACTCGTCGAGGACCGCTGCGGTGCGAG
>NZ_JAUNPE010000070.1:8773-12291 GCF_030536815.1 Kocuria sp. | reverse complement strand
ATGGAAGGATCCGTTGGCTGATATGTCCACAACCGACCAGACCGTACGACACGGTCAAGAAGCCGCCGACAAGGTGGACGGTGTCCCCACGGGCGAGGATCGCGTGGCCATCCCGGGCATGAGCCAGGAAGGTGAGGTTCTCCAGGAGGGCCGCAACCAGGCCGGCGAGCCGGAGATCAAGCACACCAAGCACGGTGACATTTCCGGTGTCCCCGATTCATCGCGTGCGGGCCGTTTCACCTCTTACAAGGTGGAAGAGTTCCCCAAGATCACCAGCAAGCTCGAGGACTGGCGGTTCACCCCGATCAAGCGCCTCAAGGGTTTGGATGAGGTCGAGCTGACCGGTGCCGCTCCCGCCGTGGAGGTCGTTTCGGGCGAGGGCCAGGTCACCGTGACCACCGTGGGGCGCGACGACGCCCGCATCGGTCGGGCGGGCATCCCCGAGGACCGCGTCTCCGCGAACGCGTGGAGCGCCTTCACCGAGGCCACCGTCATTTCCGTTCCGGCCAATGTGGAAGCCGATCAGCCCCTGCTGGTCGACATCAACGGCTCGTCCATGGACCCGGCTGCCCAGCACATCGTGATCGAGACCGGTGCCAACTCCAGCGCCCTGGTGGTGCTGCGCCACCGCGGTCAGGCCGTGCTGTCCCAGAACATCGAGTTCCAGGTGGGCGAGGGCTCCAAGTTGACCGTGGTGTCGATCCAGGAATGGAACGACAACTCGGTGCACGCCTCCGCGCAGCAGGCGACGATCCAGCGTGACGGTTCCCTCAAGCACGTGCTGATCTCCCTCGGCGGGGATCTGGTGCGCGTCACGCCGTCGACCCGCTTTGCCGCCCAGGGTGGCAACGTGGAGATGTACGGCCTGACCTTCGTGGACGAGGGCCAGCACCTCGAATCACGGTTGTTCGTGGACCATTCCCAGCCGCGCTGCCGCTCCCGTGTGACCTACAAGTCCGCGCTGCAGGGCGAGAACGCGCACGGCGTGTGGGTGGGCGACGTCCTGATCCGCGCCGAGGCCGAGGGCACCGACACCTACGAGCTCAACCGCAACCTGATCCTCAACGACGGACCCCGCATGGACTCCGTTCCCAACCTGGAGATCGAGACCGGCCTGATCGCCGGCGCCGGTCACGCATCCACCACGGGTCAGCTGGACGATGAGCACCTCTACTACCTGATGTCCCGCGGTATCCCGGAGGAGGACGCCCGCCGTCTGGTGGTTCGTGGCTTCCTGTTCGAGATCATCCAGCAGATCGGCGTGGAGTCCATCGAGGAACAGCTGCGCCACAGCGTTGAAGAAGAGCTCGCGCGTCACGAGAACTGACTCGTAGACCCGCCCGTACACACTTTTACCCAAGGAGAATCACCACATGTCTGTACTGGAGATCAAGGACCTCCACGCGTCCGTCATCCTGGACGACGAGACCACCAAGCCCATCCTCAAGGGCGTGAACCTCACCATTAATTCCGGTGAAGTGCACGCGATCATGGGCCCCAACGGTTCCGGTAAGTCCACCCTGGCCTCGACCATTGCCGGTCACCCCAAGTTCCAGGTCGATTCCGGTTCCGTGACCCTGGACGGCCAGAACGTCCTGGAGATGTCCGTGGACGAGCGCGCCCGCGCCGGCCTGTTCCTGGCCATGCAGTACCCGGTCGAGATCCCCGGTGTGACCACCTCGAACTTCCTGCGCTCGGCCAAGACCGCAATTGACGGCGAGGCACCCTCGCTGCGCACCTGGACCAAGGACATGAAGGCTTCCATGGAGAAGCTGAAGATCGATCCGGCCATGATCCAGCGCAACGTCAACGAGGGTTTCTCCGGCGGCGAGAAGAAGCGCCACGAGATCCTCCAGCTGGAACTGCTGCGCCCCAAGATCGCTCTGCTGGACGAGACCGACTCCGGTCTTGACGTGGATGCGCTCAAGGTCGTCTCGGAAGGCGTGAACCGTGCGCTCACCGAGCAGAACACCGGCATCATGCTGATCACCCACTACACCCGCATCCTGCGTTACATCAAGCCGCAGTTCGTGCACGTCTTTGCGGACGGTCGCATTGTGGATGAGGGCGGCCCCGAGCTGGCCGATCGCCTTGAAGAAGAGGGCTACGACCGCTACATGAGCGTGGCCAAGTAACCTGCCCTTTCACCACGTCGCTTGAGGAGGGTTCCAGATGAGCGAAACCACTGAAGAAACACTGTCCGCCGAGGCCCCGGGCCCCAACGGGCAGCCGTCCCTGGCCGAGGTCAAGACCGCGTTGGAGAACGTGATCGACCCCGAGCTGGGTGTCAACATTGTCGACCTGGGCCTGCTGTACGGCCTGGTCTACCAGGACGACAACTCGTTGCGCCTGGACATGACCCTGACCACGGCAGCGTGCCCGCTGCAGGACGTGATCGAGGAACAGGTTTCGCAGAACCTGGGAACCATCATTGACGAGTGGCACGTGAACTGGGTCTGGATGCCCCCGTGGGGTCCCGAGCGGATCACCGAGGACGGGCGCGATCAAATGCGCGCCCTGGGCTTCAACATTTAGTCCGGTTCTCGCCGACGTAAGGGCGCGGGGTCTCTGACCTCGCGCCCTTACGCGTGCCCGGGCCTTTCGCATTCCTCACGACGACGCCGCTGGCTCCCTGTCCCGTCTCGCCGCACCGCCGGTGTTAGGTTCGGACCCACAGGACGTGACCGACGAGAGGACGTGGCCGTGGACCGGCGCCTACCCAACATTTCCGAACTCAGGCCACTGATGCAGTTCGGCACGTTCAATCCGGACCGCAGGGCCGCCCGGCTCGCCAAGGCCGCCGATATCGAGGCACTCAGGGCGATTGCGCGGCGTCGTACCCCCAAACCGGCGTTCGACTACGTGGACGGCGCGGCCGGACAAGAATTAACCTACAAGCGCAGCCGCGAGGCCTTCGAGTCTGTGGAGTTGCTGCCCAAGATTCTGCACGGCATCGCGGAGGCGGACCTCTCGACCGAGATTGCCGGGTACCGCAGCGCTCTGCCGTTCGGGATTGCGCCCACCGGTTTCACGCGATTCATGCACAGCGAGGGTGAAATCGGGGGAGTGAAGGCCGCAGCCGAGGCCGGGATCCCGTTTTCACTCTCGACCATGGGCACGCGCTCGATCGAGGAGGTCCGCGACGCCGCCCCGGATGCCGCCCGCTGGTTCCAGCTGTACCTGTGGCGCGACCACGAGGCCTCCCGGGATCTGATTGCTCGCGCCAAGGCCGCCGGGTACACCAACTTGATCGTCACCGTGGACACCCCCGTTGCGGGCATTCGCCTGCGCGATGACCGCAACGGGATGAGCATCCCGCCCAAGCTGACACCCAAGACAGTTTTGGACGCCTCGTACCGGCCCGAATGGTGGTTCAACTTCCTGACCACGGACTCCCTGAAGTTCGCGTCCCTGTCGGATACATCCCACACGGTGGCGGAGCTGATCGGCAAGATGTTCGATCCGAGCCTGTCACTGGATGACCTCGCATGGATCCGCGAGGAGTGGGACGGGCAACT
>NZ_JAUNPE010000070.1:6944-8673 GCF_030536815.1 Kocuria sp. | reverse complement strand
GCGTACCTCTACGGACTGATGGCCGGGGGACAGCAGGGTGTGACCCGAGCAATCGAGCTCCTGGCGGCGCAGATCCGGACCACCATGCTGCTCATGGGCGCCGGTTGCATCGCGGATCTCGGCCCCCACTGCATGCGGGCGCCGTGGCTGCGTCGATCCGCGTGAAGTCTCAGGGGAGGAAACCGCAGCCGCGGAGCCTGAGGTGAGGAACCTGCACAAAATCAGCACCGATCCAGCATTTGCCTCCCCTGAGATTGCGACACTGCATTTTCCTCACATGAGACTGCGCGGCCCGCCACCGCCGCGGCCGAGACTGTCTAGCTCTGCAACCCCGCCGGTCGGTCCAGGTTGCGGGCGCTGAAGGTGTCGCACTGCTTGATGTCACCGGTCTGGTAGCCGGTGAGGAACCAGGCCTGGCGCTGTGCGGAGGAGCCGTGGGTGAAGGACTCGGGGTTGGCGCGGCCCTGTGTGGTTTCCTGGATCCGGTCGTCGCCAATGGCCTCGGCGGCGTTCAGCGCATCTGCCAGTTGCTCCTGGGTGATCGGTTCCAAGCTCACGCTGCCACCGGGCTGGGACGCGTGGTGGGCCCACATACCGGCGTAGCAATCGGCCTGCAGTTCCACGCGCACGGCACCGGAATCGGCACCCTGCGGGTCCTGCTGCGCAATGCCCAGGTTGCCCTGCAGGTTCTGGATGTGGTGGCCGACCTCGTGCGCCATCACGTACTCCTGCGCCAAAGCATTGGCACTGGCCCCGAAGCTTTCACGCATCTGGTCGAAGAATCCCACGTCCAGGTACACGGACGTGTCCGCCGGGCAATAGAACGGTCCCACGGCCGCCGATGCCTGACCACAACCGGACTGCTCCACACCCTCGTAAAGCATCACGCCGGGTTGCGTATAGCGTTCACCGGTGGCCTCCGGGTAGTAGGAACCCCAGAATTCATTGAGGGAGTTGACGGTCGCGATCTGGCGACAGTCATCGTAACGGTCGGCATCGGCACCGGTTTGGCAGCGTTCGGCCAGCTCTTGATCCTGTTCCGCCACGCTGGTGATCGACCCCTGCTGCTGTTGTTGCTGGCCTCCGCCGGTCACCATGTCGATACCGTCCTGACCGAACAGCAATCCGGCCACGACCAGCACGATGATGCCGCCCAGGCCACCACCGACCGCCACACCACGTCCACCGCGACCACCGCGCCCGCCGCCGGACCCCACCTGCGACGTGTCCAGCCGCGAATTGTCATTGAAACTCATGAGCGAAGCATAAGTCGTACCCGTGCGTTTCGGGTCCCGTGGCGCGGGCTAATCCAACCCGCGGGCCGCGAGCGCCTCACCGGTCTGGTGGGCGTAGTGCACCGTGGCAATGGTTGCCGGGGTGACCAGACGCACGGGGTTGGCCCGGATGGTGCGGGCGGTGGCGGCGTCGCGCAGTTCGCCCAGGCACCCGAAGAGCCACGGGACGGAGCGGATCATGAGCGATACCGCCAGCCCGATGCGTTCGGTGTTGACCCCGCACCACGAGAGCGGGGTGCACAGCCATACCAGGCCGTCGATGAGTCGGGGCAGCGGCGTGGTGCTGATGAGCAGTCGGGACAGGCTCACCACCGCGAGCAAGGACAGCACGATGGACGCCGCCCGAGCCGGCCCGTTGAAGATCAGGTGGTAGCCGCCCAGCAGGAGCACCAGGAACAGCAGCGGCCGCAACGACGCCGCCCACCGGTGCAGTC
>NZ_JAUNPE010000070.1:0-6844 GCF_030536815.1 Kocuria sp. | reverse complement strand
CACCAGCTCTTGTACCGGGGAATCATCTCGGCCGGCGGACCCTGGGCAATGATGCGACTCTCATGCACCACGGCCACGTGTTGAGCGGTGGCGGCGAGGTCCAGGTCGTGGGTGCTGATGAGTTGCTGTTGCCCCAGGTCGTCGAGCATGTCGATGAGTTTGAGCTGGTTGCGCAGATCCAACAGTGTGGTGGGCTCGTCCAGGATCAGCACCTGTGGTTCGGCGGCGAGGACGGCCGCCAGCGCCACGAGTTGCCGCTCGCCCCCGGAGAGATCGAACACACTGTGGTGGGCACGGTGCTCCAGCCCCATCCGCATCAACCAGTCGCGGGCTTTCTCCGTGCGTTCGTGCCGGTTGGGCACGTGGCGGCGCAGGGACAGTTCGATGTCCTCGATCGGGGTGGGCATCAGGATCTGGGATGCGGGGTCCGTGAACACGAATCCCACGGCCGCGCGGGCTTCGCGGGGAAAGGCCACCGGATCAATGCTGTTGACCCGCACCACCCCCGACTGCGGTACCACCAGGGCGTTGAACAAGCGCAGCAGCGTGGATTTGCCGGAGCCGTTGAGCCCGATCACCGCCGTGCGGGGATGAGTGAATTCGCAGCTGACACGGTCCAGCACGGTGAACGGGCCCGCGGGAGAGTCCACGGTGAGGCTCACGTTGGCGCAGTACAGCGACCCCGGGGATGCGTGGGGCACCAAGGGGTCGTAATGGGAAGATCCGGAGGTACGGGCCATGTACTAGAGAACGGCTCCGGCCATGCGCGGGAAGGCACGGTGCACGGCCACGGCAATCAGCGCGGCGGCAGCGGCTTTGATCAGGTCACCGGGGATGAACGCCAGGTCAGCGATCACCGCGGCGTTGAGGCTCAGGCCGCCCACCAGCATCATGCCGATAATGCCCAGCACGTGAGACAGGATCAGCCCGGCCACACCGGCCAGGAAGAGCTTGAGACCCAGCCCGCGGCGCTTGTCGGGCGTGGCGGAGGTGGAGCCGGCGCGGCGTCGTACGTGTTCCTCACGCACGGACCGGTGGGCCAGGAACCCGACCAGGGCGGCGGCGAGCGGGAACGAGAGCAGGTATCCGACCGAAGGGCCGGCCAGCACGCCCGGCCCGCCCACGAAACCGGCGAAGATCGGCACGCCCAACAGTCCGACCACCACGTACAGCGCAATGGCCAGGAACGCGCGCCAGCCACCCAGGATCATGCCGGTGAGGAACACGGCGAGCGTCTGCAGTGTGATGGGCACCCCGAGCGCGCCCACGGGAATGGCCGGGGCCAACGCCAGAACACTGGTCAGCGCGGCGAAAACCGCGATGTTGGCCAGGTCGAACGAGTTGATTTTTCGGGGGGAACCTGTGGTTTCGCTCATGTTCACGGAGTCTAGTTCAGCCAGCGCCTCACCGCGGCTAGACTGGGTCGGTGCCCCGCAGGTTCGGGGCATCTCGTTTGCCCCCTCATGTCTTCGGAAAGGCCTCTCCCTCTTGATCACCGTTACAAACCTCGAATTGCGCGCCGGAGCTCGCCTGCTCATGGACGAAGTGAATTTCCGGGTGGATCGAGGGGACAAGGTCGGCCTGGTGGGCCGCAACGGAGCGGGCAAGACCACCATGACCAAGGTCCTCGCGGGCCAGGCCCTGCCGGCCGCCGGTGAGGTGACCCGTTCGGGCACCATTGGCTACCTGCCCCAGGACCCCAAGGTCGATGACATGAACCAGCTCGCGCGCGACCGGATCCTCTCCGCCCGCGACCTCGCCGGGGTGACGGCCAAGCTGCGCCAGGCCGAGCAGGACATGGCTTCCGAGGACGACGCCGTGCGGTCCAAGGCCATGCGACGTTACGACCGCCTCGAGACCGAGTTCCTCGCCGGTGGCGGTTACGCCGCGGAGTCCGAGGCGGCCACCATTACGAGCAACCTGGACCTGCCCGGGCGCGTGCTCGAACAGCCGCTGCACACGCTTTCCGGTGGTCAACGCCGCCGTGTGGAGCTGGCCCGGATCCTCTTCTCGGACGCGGACATCATGCTCCTGGACGAGCCCACCAACCACTTGGATGCTGACTCCGTGGTGTGGCTGCGGGAGTTCCTGAAGAACTACCAGGGCGGCGTGCTCATGATCTCCCACGACGTGGAACTCATGAACATGGTGGTCAACAAGGTGCTCTACCTGGACGCCAACCGCTGCGTGATCGACGTGTACAACATGTCCTGGAAGAACTACTTGCAGCAGCGCGAACAGGACGAGGCCCGCCGCAAGCGCGAGCGTCAGAACGCGGAGAAGAAGGCCGGGGCCCTCATGGACCAGGCCAACAAGATGCGCGCCAAGGCCACCAAGGCCGTGGCCGCTCAGCAAATGATTCGCCGCGCCGAGCGCCTCATGGCGGGGCTTGAGGGTGAGCGCCAGCAGGACAAGGTGGCCGCGATCCGCTTCCCCAAACCCGCCGATTGCGGCAAGACCCCGCTCACCGCGGAGGGGTTGTCCAAGTCCTACGGCTCCCTGGAGATCTTCACGGACGTGGACCTCGCGATCGACCGCGGTTCCCGCGTGGTGGTGCTCGGGCTCAACGGTGCCGGTAAAACCACGCTGCTGCGCATGCTGGCCGGGCAGGCCCAACCGGACACCGGCGAGGTCATTGCCGGCCACGGGCTCAAGCTCGGTTACTTCGCCCAGGAGCACGACACCCTGGACACCGGCCGCACGGTGCTGGAAAACATGAAGTCCGCCGCGCCGGAGCTTCAGGACACGCAGGTGCGCACCATCCTGGGGTCGTTCCTGTTCCAGGGCGACGACGTCGACAAGCCCGCCGGGGTGCTCTCCGGCGGTGAGAAGACGCGACTGGCGCTGGCCACACTGGTGGCGTCGTCGGCGAATGTGCTGCTGCTGGATGAGCCCACCAACAACCTGGACCCGGCCTCGCGCCGCGAGATCCTCAACGCCCTGCACAACTACGAGGGCGCCGTGGTTCTGGTGTCCCACGATGAGGGCGCGGTGGAAGCACTCGAACCCGAGCGCGTGGTCATGCTCCCGGACGGCATTGAGGACCTGTGGAGCCAGGAGTACCAGGACCTGATCTCGCTGGCCTGAGGCTCAGTTGCGCTGCGACTCGAGGGCGTCCAACAGGGCGTCCTCTTCGTCTTCGTTGGTCACGGTGTTGGAGCGGCGAGTCGTCTTGGGCCGGTACAGGGACTTGAGGTGGGCGGGCATGTCGTCCGCCATTTGGAGTTCGCGAATGATCAGTTCTTCGTCCACGTCTCCGGTGTAGTTGCCCTGGGCGTCGTAGTACTGGGCGAGTTTGCGTTCGACCTCGGCGGCGTAGGCGCGGTCCCATTCCTCGTTGCGCACGTGCTGGCGGGCGGCGTAGCCGAAGGCCACGAAGACCAAGAACGCGAACGCGAACCACTGCAGTGAGTAGGACAGGTGCGGGCCGTAGTTGATCTCGGGCTTGGCCGGAGCCGCGGGCCGCTCGGCCGCGGGCGGGTTCTCCGAGGCCAGCAGGCCATAACCCCCGGTGGCGATCGGGTATGTCAGGCGCTCGTTGAGTTGTTCGAGATCGATCGAGGCGATCTGGCCCTCGGGCGCGCCACGGTCCACGGCGACCTCTCCCGGACGTAGCCGCACCGTTGCGGTCACCTCGCCCGACGGCGGTTGGGGAACCACCCCGGGAAGGCCGTTGGCGCCGTCGCCGGTCGGGATCCAGCCGCGGTTGATGACCACGGTGCGACCGTCATCCGCGCGGAACGGAACAAGCACCTCGTAGCCCACGCGGCCGTCCTGGGGGCGGTTACGCACGAGTGTGGTGTCCTGGGGCAGGTACTGGCCCTCCAGGGTCACCGGCTGCCAGGTCTGGGTGTCGTCGTAGTCCGCGAACAAGGGGAGGCCCTCGGCGGCGCTGAGCGCGGGTGCGTCGTAGTTGTTCTCGATCTTGTCGTTCTCCGCCACCAGGTGATCGTTGCGGGACATCTGCCACTGGGCCAGGAACGCGCACACGATCGCGGCGACCACGCACATCATGAACCACGCGATCCAGGTGCCGGAGAAGAGGAAAGTGTATTTGCGCATCAGGATTGGTCCTCCGCGCCGGTGAAGGGCTCCACGGCCTTGAGGAAGTCACGCTGGGTCAGGAACTCACCCAGGTATTCGCGGTGTTCATCACAGGCGAGCCACACCTTGCGGCGCTCCGGGGCGTGGACCTTGGGGTTGTTCCACAGTAGTTGCCACGCGGCGTTGCGACCGCACCCGCGACGTGAGCATTGCGGAACCGCGGGGTGGTCCGTGGAGTTCGTGGCCGGTTTCGGGGAGCCCTCGTGGGGACTCAGGGAACCCAGCAGATCAAATTCCACGGTTCAACTACTCCTCGGTGTGACAGATGTTCGGTGCCCGGATGGCAACCGGGGCTCAATTGCGGGATGTACCCATCCGGTTATACGTGATCGCCTTGGGCGGTTCATGTGTGCGGAACTCGCCGTCCACGACCACCGTTTCCGGATTCTCGGGCTTGGCCTGAGTCTCGGCAACCGTGGGCAGTTCGATGCGCTGCGGTGGCCGGTAGTACGTGCTGGTGCGCTCGGAGCGGTCCGCGCCGCGGTTGGCCATCATCACGGCGATCCAGGGCAGTACTGCCGCACCAATACACAGCAGGACGCGCACCCACAGGATGTCGATGAAAACCACGCCAACGATGCACACGATGCGCAGACCCTGTTGGAGCGCGTACACCTTCATGCGGTGAGACATGTCCTGCGTGTGCGGACCCGCCGCCGAAGTAATCGAGTGAACTCCGGTGGCGTCTCGCGAAGGCGTGTGCGTGCGTGGCATGCTGAACAGATCCTTGGAAGTCATGGGCCGGAAAAACGCAGACGCATTATGGTGTCATGGGTTCCGGGGAGCGCGCTGAGCACTTCCCTTAATTGTCTCACCGTTGTGCCAACTCCCCAACCCATGGGGCCGAGTTCTGTGGGTGTCCGGATAGGATGGCCTGTCAGTTCACTACTAGCGTGTTATCTGGCGTTGACCCTTGCCACGCCGTCGTTTCGAGGAAAGGTTCACCATGGCTGATCAGCCCACCACCGAAGGCGCCCGCACCGTACTGGTCACGGGCGGCAACCGCGGCATTGGCCGTGCCATTGCCGAGGCGTTCGTGGCCGCCGGTGACAACGTGGCGGTCACCTCGCGTTCCGGCGATGACGGGCCCGACGGCGCATTCACCGTCCAAGCGGACGTCACCGATTCCGCGTCCGTGGACACCGCGTTCAAGCAGATCGAAGAAAAGTTCGGTCCCGTGGAGGTCTTGGTGGCCAACGCCGGCGTCACCAAGGACACCCTGCTGCTGCGCATGAAAGAAGCCGACTTTCAGGACGTCATCGACACCAACCTCACCGGCGCATTCCGCGTGGTGCAGCGCGCGACCAAGGGCTTCATGCGCTTGAAGAAGGGCCGGATCGTGCTGATCTCCTCCGTGGTCGGCTTTGTGGGCGCACCGGGTCAGGTCAACTACGCGTCATCCAAGGCGGGAATGGTGGGCATGGCCCGCGCCATCACCCGTGAGCTGGGTGCCCGCGGCGTGACCGCCAACGTGGTGGCCCCGGGCTATATCGAAACCGCCATGACCGACGCTCTCAGCGACGAGGTCAAGGCCGACTACCTGTCGATGATTCCGGCCCGCCGCTTCGGTAGGCCGGAGGAGATCGCGGAGACCGTTCGTTGGATCGCCTCCGACGCCGCCGCCTACATTTCCGGCGCCGTCATCCCCGTGGACGGTGGCCTGGTCATGGGACACTAACTCTCAAGACAATCTTGAACAGCGCAGCGCGACAAAGGAGAACCGCATGAGTTCAGTGGCAGGTAAAACCGTAGTGATTACGGGTTCCTCGCGAGGGGTGGGCGCAGACACCGCCAAGATTTTGGCGGGGGAGGGCGCGAACGTCGTCGTCAATTATCGCCAGAAGGCGCCCCGTGCCAACAAGGTGGTCAAGGACATCACCGAGGCCGGGGGCGCAGCAATCGCGGTCCAGGCCGACATGACCGACGTCGAGTCCCTGCGCGGTCTGTTGCAGGCCGGTGTGGACGAGTTCGGCGGGGTGGATATTTTGATCCTCAACGCCTCCGGCGGCATGGAATCGGGCATGGGCGAGGATTACGCGCTGCGCCTGAACCGTGATGCCCAGAACGACGCCCTGACCGAGGGTCTCAAGGTGCTTCCCGAGGGCGGCCGCGTGGTGTTCGTGACCAGCCACCAGGCGCACTTCATCAATGACGTGGAAACCATGCCGGAGTACGAGGCCGTGGCCAAGTCCAAGCGCGCCGGTGAGGACACCCTGACCGCGCGGGTGCCCGAGATGTCCGAGCGGGGCGTGAGCTTCGTGGTGGTCTCCGCGGACATGATCGAGGGCACCGTGACCGCCACTTTGCTCAACCGTGCTCGTCCCGGCGCGCTCGAAGAACGCCGCGAATCCGCCGGCAAGCTCTACTCGGTCAACGAGTTCGCCCAGGAGATCGCCAAGATGGTCTCCGCCGACGTGGAGACCGGTCACGTGGAGCTCGTGGGCGGTGCCGAGGACTTCCTGGCCCAGACCGGCAAGTAAGTCACCCGCGCTGTAGCTGTGCCGCCGGTCCGTTCTCACGGACCGGCGGCATGCTGCTTCCTGGGCCGGTCGGGTGTTTTCGAGTCTGGCTCTCGGATGTGATAAGTTACTTCTCGTTGCCAACGGCCACACGGGGTCCTCCGAGTCCTCGAATCGTGGTTGTGACACTCGCGCGGGTGGCGGAATAGGCAGACGCGCTAGCTTGAGGTGCTAGTCCTCGTATTAGAGGGTGGGGGTTCAAGTCCCCCCTCGCGCACAAA
>NZ_JAUNPE010000069.1:10417-12421 GCF_030536815.1 Kocuria sp. | reverse complement strand
GGACGCGGGTTCTGGGGATTGATGTCTGACATGTGGGCCTGCTTTCCGTAATGGGGGGGGTGGGAAGTCACAAGTCCCGTTAAGAAAGCATACTTGCCACGTGCTCCGATGGAGCGGGTGCGCGGTGGGAGCGTCTCGGGAGCCCAGCGGCCCACAATGCGGCCGCGATCAACAGCGGCTGGCCGAACAGCCGCGCGAGGCGTTTACCATCCGTGTCCAGGCCGAAGGCATCCGTTCCTTCCACGTATTGCGCGATGTTGCCGGGGAACACCGCCACGAAGAACACGGCCAGGGCAACGCCGGTGATCAAGCGGTACCTGGGGAGCGCGATCAACGCGGCACCCAGGGCGATTTCGACCACGCCGGAGTCCAGCACCACCAGGTCGTGATCAATGGGCAGCCACGATGGAACTTGTGCCTGGAACTCCTCGCGGGCAAAGGTCAGGTGCGCGATGCCCGCGAACAGCATGAAGATGCCCAAGACGACTCGGGTGATCGTCCGGGAGCGCTCGCGGGCGGGGCGACGTCGGGGAGAAGACATGTAGCGAATCTACTTCGAATGGCCGGGGAGCGGATGTGCGGTGACCTCGGCTCGGGAGCCGGCAGGAGCGGCGTCGGGCGGCGCGTCCTCGCTGAGAACGAGACCGCGCCGCCCGGCTCGGAACGAGAGGCTTACTCGTTGGTGACGCGCAGCTCGACCTCAATGTTGCCGCGGGTTGCGCGGGAGTAGGGGCACACCTGGTGAGCCTGCTCAACCAGCTCCCGGGCTTCGTCTTCGGGCAGGTTCGGGATGACGGCTTCGAGGACCACTGAGAGGCCGAAGCCCTCGCCCTCCTTGCCGATGGACACCTGGGCTCCCACGGCGGAATCGCCCAGGTCCTTCTTCGCGGACTTGGCCACCAGCTGCAAGGCCGAGTGGAAGCACGCGGCGTAACCGGCGGCGAACAGCTGCTCGGGATTGTTGCCGTTACCGCTGCCGCCCATTTCCTTGGGCGGGGCCAGGTCAACGGAAATGGTGTCGTCGCTGGTGCGGACGTGACCGGAGCGGCCGTCGCCGGTGCTCAAGGCTTCTGCGGTGTACATCGGTTCCATGGTGTCTCCTTCGTGAGTAATGATGACACAACTATATTGCGCACAATCTAAATGTGTCCAGGGTTCTTGCTAGAATTCAGGTGTGACCGCCTCGTCCTCTCCACTGGATCTCGACAACCAGCTGTGCTTCGCCCTGTACCGCGCCAGCCATGCCGTGGTGCGCGCCTACAAGAGCGAGCTCGACCAATTGGGCCTGACATACCCGCAGTACCTGGTCATGCTCGCGTTGTGGCAGACGGACGAGCCGCAGGGCGTTGGTCAACTCGGCGACCTCCTCGGCCTGGACAGCGGCACGCTCACTCCCGTGCTGCGCCGGCTTGAACAGCGGGGCCTGGTGGTGCGGCGCCGCGACGAACACGACGAACGACGTCGCCTGATCGAGCTCTCCGATGCCGGTCGAGATCTCCGCGTACTCGCCGAAAAGGTCCCCGCAAAGATTGCCGCTCGATTCCCCCTGCAGGGGCAGGACTACCACCTGCTGATGGCGCAGCTCGGAGACATCGCGCAGGCTTTCGGCAACGACCGCTGACCGTTCCACAATGTCCGCGGTGGCGGACGGGCGCTTCCCGGCCCCGGATGAGAGGCTTGACTCATGACTCACCACGTACTTCTGGCCGGTTGCGGTGATGTGGGCACGGCCCTGGGGCAGCGCCTTGTGGAGCGCGGTTGGCATGCCACGGGGGTACGACGCCGCCCCGGCCAACTCCCCGCGGAGATCTCACCTTTCGCTCTGGACCTGACGAATCCTGGAGCCGCTGCGCTGCCGCCGGCTGATGCCGTGGTCATTACGTTGACCGCGGACGGGCGCGACGTTCATGCCTATCAGCGTACATACCTGGGCGCGTTGCGGGGCCTGCACCGAGCGCTGAGTTCTGGCGGGAGTGCGCCCAAGCGCGTGGTGTTGGTGTCCTC
>NZ_JAUNPE010000069.1:0-10317 GCF_030536815.1 Kocuria sp. | reverse complement strand
ACCGAGCGCTGAGTTCTGGCGGGAGTGCGCCCAAGCGCGTGGTGTTGGTGTCCTCGACCGGGGTGCTGGGCGGTGGTGACGGGGAGGTTGTCACGGAAGAGGCGACACCTTCTCCCGCACGGGATACAGCCCGCGTCTTGCTGGCGGCCGAGGAGTTGGCGGCGGAACTGTTCCCCGGCGTGATCATCGTACGGCCGGCGGGAATTTACGGACCCGGACGCACGTCGTTGATTGATCGCGTGCGCCGCGGCGAGGCGCTGACCCACAATCGGATGACCAATCGAATCCACCGGGACGACCTGGTGACTGTGCTGCACACCGTGCTGGAATCTCCCGAACCGCCCGCGCTGGTGCATGCCGTGGACACCGAGCCCGCGGTGCTGGGGGACGTGGCCGCGCACATCGCCGGGTTGCTGGGTGTGCCCGTGCCGCCGGACAGTTCATCCTCTGCTGATAACGCGCCGCGCGGCAAGGTGCTGGACAGTTCTCGCATGCAGAAATTCGTGGGGGAGCTGCGCTACCCGACCTATCGCGAGGGATATGCCGCCCTGCTTTCGACCAAGGACTCCTCGTGAGCGTGCACTGGTTGCTGCCGATCAACCCGGCGGCGCACCTGGAGTTCCAACCGGCGGACTGGCTGACCCGTTCCGATGCCACCGCTGTGTGGGAGGCCATCGGGCGCTCCCAGCGGGCGGAGCGGTGGTGTCTGCGCAGCGGCTATCGCGGCATGCGATCCGGCGACCTGATCTGGGCGTACCTGTCCAAGCGGCAGGAGGTGTGCGCCGTGGGCGTGGTCAGATCGGTGTCCGAAGAACCCGATGGCTGGTATGTATACGTTGACTGGGATGTGAATCGAACGGCTCGGTTATGTCGCGAGCCGATCCCGCGTGCAGAATTCGGGCAGGTGCCGATGTCCACGTGTCGGGCGAACGAGACGACGGCGGCCGTGTTGGCGGAGGCCCATGAATCTCTGTCCCCGCAGGCCTGACTGACCGAGAGCGGGGCGAGATTAAGGGCCACGTCAGGGCCCTCGGTTATTCGCCTGCCCACCCCTGTCTCATTGACTGGACGATTGCAGCCGCGATGTGGCCCACGGCAGCATGGGCCAGGGGTTGTTGTTGGGCGGCGCGTGCGGAGCGGGTCATCACACTGATCACCACCGGGGGCTCCCCGGGGTGGGAGACCACCCCTGCCTCATGGCGGTACGGCCCCCAGGTGCCGGTCTTACCCGCAACCTCCACGCCGTCGTAGTCGAACCCACTTGCCAACCGATGTCGAAAGAGCTGCTGCCCGAGGACACTTCGCAGCCAGGAGCAGAGCGCCGGAGTCGCGAGCTGGTCGGTCCACAGTCGCTCCAGAATGACGCGCAGATCGGAGGCGGAGGTGACGCTGAAAAGCTGCAGGTCGGTCTTTTCAGACGTGAAAGCTTCCAATTCACCGGGCCAGAGATCATCACCACTGCCCAGTTCCACGCGCGAGAAGTCCTGCCACCCGGTATCGACAATCCTCGAGGCAGTCGCGCTCCAGGCGTTCAACTTCGACTGAACGTACTCGGCCTTGAGATCCGACCAGATCCAGTGAGCTGCCGTGTTGTCCGAAACGATCAGCATGGACCGCACCAGATCCCGGTAGCTGAGTTCCACCGGATCATCGGTGAGCGAGAGTCCCGTTGGCCCGTCCCGGCGGGCGTGTTCATCGATCAGAACCCGGCGATGTGGATCTGCCACCCCTTCCGCGACCGCCTCCAGCCAGGCCGCCGCCAGGATGAGCTTGTACGTCGATCCTGCTGTCCAAGGGACATCCGCGCGCACGTCGAACCTCGCGCCGGTACCGAGGTGACGGGCGCTGACGGCGAACTCGACGGCGGCGTCGTCGGCAATCTGTTCCAGTGAGTCCTCAAGCCAGGTCATGAGTGATCCTGGTGTTTGAACACCATGGCGAAGGCTTCCGCCCACCCGGCGTCGTCCCGGATGCTGGGCTGAACAATGAGTTGAAATCCAACCCGGAGCAGGGCGGGATCAACGCGCCGGCGTGTGCATCCGGGAATTTGACGGCCTAAATTGAGCACGCACCCGCCGCGGGCAATTACGTTGAACGCGGCCACATCGTCATCGACCTCAGTGAGGACAGCGGTGGCCCCGGCGCGACGCACCCCGTCCTGGACTTCTTGCGAAACGGCCGTGTTCCAGCGCCGCGGTGAGACAGCCAATTCGGTCCCCGCCGCCGAGCGAAACTGCGTGGCAGTGGTGACGGCCCCGCCGTGCCGGGTAGTCCACAGCGTTACCTGCGCGGCGGCGCCGACCAGTGGCTTCACGCCGGTCAACAGGGCTGGGGTGAGGACGACGCCGGCGGCCAGCGCTCCCGAACGCACGCCCGTCAGACACTGCGCGCTGGAGAGGCGTACGGCCGTGACTGGCTGCAGCTGTTGGATCAGAGCAAGTGCCAGCTCTTGGGGCACCTCATGGGCGATCCCCAGCAGGGGCACCGCCCGATCACGGGTGGCCACGAAATCCTGCTCGGCCCTGATCAGGGTGCGAGCTCGCCGCACAGCCGTCTCGCCATCTCGGGAAAGACTTACGCCGGAGCCGGATCGGATGAACAGTTGGCATCCCAGTACGGTTTCAAGCTGCCGGATGGCTTGCGAGAGGGCGGGTTGGCTCATTCCAAGATGCTCCGCAGCGCGACCGAAATGCAGGTGTTCACTCACGGCCACGAAACACGTGGCAAGACGTGTCACATTGACCGCCATGATAACTCCCTGCTTATGGACTTTGGGTACTCATCATATTGGACCTATGGCGATTGCGAGTCCTAGGTTCAAAGGCATGGAATCCACCAACCGACGAACGTTCCTCATCTGGTCCGGGCTGGGAGTGGCAAGCGTGTCAGCCGCGGTGCTGACGTCTTGTTCCCCGGGGCGTTCGGAGAGCCCCCGGGACGTTGCGGAGCGGCTGGCAACGGCCCTGCATCAAGGAGATATCGCCGGGGTTCCCCTAGTGTCCGCGCCCTCGGACACGGGTGCGTTCCTTGCCGAACGGATGAAAGGGTCGCTGCGCCCAAACGTGGAAGTGCGGGAGATCGATGAACGCGATGATGCAGCCACCGCCCGCATCGGTTTCACCTGGCCGTCCACCGATCCCCAGCAGACTTGGACCTATGAGTCCCAGGCCCAGCTGGCGAAAAGTGACGGACAATGGCGGGTGCGGTGGGAGGACTCAATCCTGCACCCTGGCCTCGAGGAAGGGCAGGGGCTTGCTCTGGCCACCCTCCCGGGTGAGCGCGCGCAGATACTCGACCAGAACGGCGTCGCCCTGGTGTCGGACCAGCAAGTGCACCTGCCCGGGATCAATAAGGAGGGCCTCACCGATGACCAGGCCGCGGCGTCCGCCCGCAAGCTTGCCGCTGTGCTCGACATCGACCCCAAGGGCTACCAGGAGAAAGTCGCGGCGTACGGTCCCCAAGCATTCGTGGACGCCCTCACGTTACGGCGGTCGGACTTCCTCGAGTTGGACGCGGCCGCGCTGAAGACCATTGACGGCTACGTGGTTCTGACCAACACCATGCCGCTGTCTCTGCAGCGGGGCTTTGCCGGTGCTGTACTGGGGGCAGTGCGTCACCCCACCGCAGAAGACGTCGAGAGTAAAGGCGAGGAGATCAAGGATGTCGAGTGGATCGGCGCGGGAGGGCTACAGGAGGCCTTCGACGAGAAACTTCGCGCGGCGCCGTCGTTGCGAGTGACGATCCGAGAACTGGACGGCTCTGCGCCGCCGGTCTCTACGGGACCGCTGTGGGAGCAGAAGGCCCCGGCCAAGAGTCCTTTGAAGACGACACTTGATGTCGCTTTGCAGAAAGCTGCCGAGGAAATCATCAAGGATACGGCGAGCCCCAGCGCGATCGTTGCGGTGCGGCCCTCGACGGGTGACATTTTAGCGGTGGCTTCCGGGCCGGACGGGAATTCATACCCCACGGCCACGGTGGGCCAGTACGCGCCGGGGTCCACGTTCAAAATTGCGACGTCGCTGGCGTTGCTGCGCCACGGCGCGTCACCCGAATCGACCGTGCAGTGTTCCGAATCCATCACCGTGGACGGACAGACGTTCAAGAACGCCGGAACTTATTTGCCGGACCACCTGGGCGATATATCCCTTCGGGAGGCGATCGCGCAGAGTTGCAATACCGCGTTGATCGACAAGCACGATTCCGTGAGCCAAAGCGACCTGGCATCCGCGGGGGAGGCTCTCGGTATCGGGGCGGACTGGGATCTGGGCATTCCCGCGTATTCCGGCAATATTCCGCGTGATGATGCGGGGACCGAACACGCGGCGTCGATGATCGGCCAAGGCAGGATTCAGACCTCTCCGCTGGGCATGGCGGTTTTTGCCGCGAGCGTGGTTCGAGGGCGCGCCGTGTGTCCGCAGCTGGTGCCTGAAGAGAAGCCCGCCCGAGAGCTGCCGACAAATTTGACCGACCAAGAAGCCACGCAGTTGAGAGACCTGATGCGAGCCGTTGTCACTGAGGGACACCTTGACCTACTGAACAACCACCCGGGAGGCGAGGTCTTGGGTAAGACAGGCACGGCGGAGTTCGGTCAACCGGACCCCGACCGGGGCGGATTCCCCCGGACACACTCGTGGGTAATCGTGGCGCAGGGTGATCTTGCGTTCTCCGTGTTCGTGGAGGACGGCGACTACGGCTCGGTCACGGGCGCGCCGCTGGCCAAAAAGTTCTTGGATGCAGCGTATGAGGCGGGCAGTCACGTGCCGGCCCCCTGACCCGGGAGTCAGGCGGCGAACAACGCCGAACGAACGGCGGCTTCGAACCCTTCCACGTGATGGCGGGCCAGCGCGGAGGCCTGGTCCTCGTGACCGTCGATGATTTCCTGCAGCAACTGAATGTGCTCCTGGACGTGCTCGGCGAGACGCGGCAACCGGTCGATCACCATGCACCAGATGCGGGTGGCCAGGTTGTTGTAACGGACCAGGGTGTCTTCGAGATAAGGATTGCCCGCGGCCCGGTAAACGGCCCGGTGCACCATGGAATCGCACGTCAGGATGTCCGTAACGCTGGCGTGCTCGATATCGAAGTTGCGGAGCTGCTCCTGCAGACTTGCCAGCTCCGACCGCGTAGCCGCAGACGCCACGCGCGCGGCCCGAGAAGCCGCCATCGGCTCCAATTGCATCCTGATTTCCGAGACGTAGACCAGATCGGTGATTTCCACCCGCGTGGCAAAGGTCCCCCGCTTGGGGTAACTCACCACCAGCTTGTCGGCCTCGAGTCGTTTCAGGGCCTCGCGCACCGGTGTCCGGCCCATGCCCAGACCCTCGGCCAGGGCGGCGTCGTTCAGCGGGTCGCCGGGACGGATGTCGAGGGTGAGTAGTTGTTGACGTAGCGCCTCGTAGGCCGTATCGGCCAGCGAGGTTCGCCGGGGTGTCGATTGCTCCGCCCCGATAATGCTCACGTCCACGGGACCTCCCACATTGATTTTCAGTGCACCCTTGACCGGCGAACGCGTGTTATCTACGCTACATGAAACTCTAGTATATAAGTTGTTCAGCTCAGGTGTACATGTGCCTGGACCATTTACCGGACTCCCGACAATTCACCGCTTCCGCACCGCACCCATCCCAGGAGAAGCACATGTCCACACCGCGCATTGTCATCATCGGAGCCGGGATCGTCGGGGCCAACCTGGCGGACGAGCTGGTGGCCCGGGGCTGGAACAACATCACGGTCCTTGATCAAGGCCCCCTGAACATGCCCGGCGGGTCCACCTCCCACGCGCCGGGCTTGGTGTTCCAGACCAACCCCTCCAAGACCATGAGCGAGTTCGCGGACTACACGGTGACCAAGCTCAAGTCCCTCCAGAAGGACGGCACCTCGTGCTTCAACCAGGTGGGCGGACTGGAGGTTGCCACCACCGAAACCCGCTGGGCGGATCTGCATCGCAAGCACGGCTACGCGACCTCCTGGGGAATCAACGGCCGGTTGCTGGACTCCGCCGAATGCAAAGCGCTCTACCCGCTCATCAATGAGGACCTCGTCCTGGGCGGGCTCCACGTCCCCAGCGACGGCCTGGCGCTCGCGGCCCGCGCGGTCCAATTGCTGATCGAGCGCACCTCCGAGGCCGGGGTCACCTACCGCGGTTCCACCGAGGTGGTGGACGTGGAACAGTCCGGCGGCCGGGTCACGGGCGTGCGCACCGCGGACGACGTCGTGCCGGCGGACATCGTGATTTCTTGCGCGGGATTCTGGGGCCCCAAGGTCGGACGGCTGGTGGGCATGGACGTGCCCCTGCTTCCGCTGGCCCACCAGTACGTGAAAACCGCTCCCGTCCCGGACCTCGCGGGCCGCAACGAACACCCCAATGGCGCGGGCCTGCCGATCCTGCGCTTCCAGGACCAGGACCTCTACTACCGCGAACACGGCGATCGGTACGGCATCGGCTCCTACGCCCACCGACCCATGCCGGTGGATCCCGATGACCTGGGGAGCTATGCACCGCAGGACATCAACGAGAAGCACATGCCCTCGCGTTTGGAGTTCACCCCGGAGGACTTCATGCCCTCGTGGGAGGCCTCACGGGACCTGCTGCCCGGGCTGCGCGACAGTGAGATCGAGGACGGGTTCAACGGCATCTTTTCCTTCACCCCGGACGGCGGCCCCCTCATGGGGGAGTCCTCCGAGGTCGATGGCTTCTACATTGCGGAGGCCGTGTGGGTCACCCATTCGGCCGGCGTGGCCAAAGCCATGGCCGAACTCATCACCACGGGTCGCTCCGAAACGAACCTGGGCGAGTGCGACGTGAACCGCTTCGAGGAGGTGCAGCTCAGCCCCTCCTACGTGAGCGAAACCTCGCAGCAGAACTTCGTGGAAATCTACGACGTGCTCCACCCGCTGCAACCTCGGCTGTCCCCGCGGGACCTGCGGGTCACCCCGTTCCACGCGCGTCACAAGGCGCTGGGAGCCTACTTCCTGGAATCCGGCGGGTGGGAGCGCCCCTACTGGTTCGAGTCCAACGCCCGTCTGCTCAAGGAACTGCCCACCGAGTGGCGTCCGCCGGCCCGGGACGCGTGGTCGCAAATGTTCCACTCGCCCATTGCCGCCGTCGAAGCGTGGAAAACCCGTACCGCAGTGGCCATGTACGACATGACGCCGCTCAAACGCCTGGAGGTCTCCGGCCCCGGTGCGTTGGCCCTCCTGCAGCGACTGAGCACCAATAACCTGGACAAGAAGCCCGGCGCGGTGACCTACACCCTGCTCCTGGATGAGCAGGGCGGGATCCGCAGCGACATCACGGTCGCACGATTGGGAGAGCAACTGTTCCAGGTCGGGGCGAACGGCAATATCGACCTGGCCTACCTCACGCGCGAGGCCAAGGCCCAGACCGACGGCGCTGCGCCCGGTGGCTGGGTCCAGGTCCGGGATACCACCGGCGGTACCTGCTGCATCGGCCTGTGGGGGCCGCTGGCCCGCGAGGTGGTCACCGCCGTGAGCGACGACGATTTCTCCAACGAGGCCCTGCGGTACTTCCGCGCCAAGAAGGCGCGTATCGGTGGCGTTCCGGTGACCGCCATGCGGCTGTCCTACGTGGGAGAACTGGGGTGGGAGATCTACACGAGCGCGGACAACGGCCAGCGGTTGTGGGATGTGCTGTGGGAAGCGGGTCAACCGCACGGAATCATTCCGGCGGGGCGGGCAGCGTTCGCGTCCCTGCGATTGGAAAAGGGCTACCGCGCGTGGGGCACGGACATGACCACCGAACACAATCCCTACGAGGCCGGGGTGTCGTTCGCCGTCAGGAACGACAAGGGAGACTTTGTCGGTAAGGACGCCCTGGAGGGTCTCACCGAGGAGACCGTGGCCCGTCGGCTGCGGTGCCTGGTCATCAACCGGACGCAGTCCATGGTGCTGGGTAAGGAACCGGTGTTCCACAACGGCGAACCCGCCGGGTACGTCACCAGCGCCGCCTATGGCTTCACGCTCGGCAAGCCCATTGCCTATTCGTATTTGCCGTCCTCGGTGCAGCTCGGGGATGAGGTGGAGATCGAGTACTTCGGCACCCGCATCCCCGCGACCGTCACGGCGGATCCGCTCTTCGACCCGGAGATGACCCGGCTGCGCGGCTGATGAATACCATGACCGAATTCGCATCCCAGGAGGTGGCGTAATGAGCGCAACGATGGAAACCACAGAAGCGAACGTGCCCCGAGCGGGGTCGTCGGAACTGGTGCTCACCCTGGACTGCCCCGAGACCCTGGGCATCGTGCACGCGGTGAGCGGGGTGCTCCTGGATCACGGGTGCAACATTGTGGAGCTCACGCAGTTCGACGATCGGCGTCGTGGGCACTTCTTCATGCGCGTCCACGTGGCTCCGAGGGCCGGGGAAACCCTGGACCGCGACGCGCTGTACGCGGACCTGGAACCGGTGGCGCAACGGTTCCAGATGAACTGGCAACTCAACGTGCACGGGGCCAAGCGGCGGGTGTTGGTGATGGTCTCCAAGTTCGGCCACTGCCTCAATGACCTGCTGTACCGCAGCCGCACCGGCGAATTGCCCGTGGACATCGTGGCGGTGGTGTCCAACCACCTGGACCATCAACGGCTGGTCGAGTGGCACGGCATCCCGTTCTACCACGTGCCCGTCACCCCGGACACCAAACCCGAGGCCGAGGCCCGCCTGCTGGATCTGGTGGATCGCTTCGAGGTGGACCTGGTGGTTCTGGCCCGGTACATGCAGGTGCTCAGCGATTCGCTGGCCACGCGGATGTCCGGGCGGGTGATCAACATCCACCATTCGTTCCTGCCCAGCTTCAAGGGCGCCAAGCCCTATCACCAGGCCTATGAACGCGGGGTCAAGACCGTGGGGGCGACCGCGCACTACGTCAATGCGGAACTCGATGAGGGCCCGATCATTGCCCAGCAAACCGTGCAGGTGGACCACACGTTCGGCCCGGAGGACCTGGTGGCCGCAGGCCGGGACACCGAATGCAAGGCGCTGTCCGATGCCGTGAAGTGGCACTGCGAAGGCAGGGTGATCCTGCAGGGCCCCAGTACCGTGGTGCTGCGCTGAGCGGGCGAGCCTGACTAGCCCCGCGGGTCGTAGCCCAGGCGTCTACTGATGGCCAGCCCGGAGGCCTTGAGATCCTCGCTCATGGCCACCATGGTGTCCTCGGTGAACCGGAAGGCAGGACCGGAGATGCTGACCGCGGCCACCACCGTGCCCAGGTGGTCGCGCACGGGAACGGCAATCGCGTTGATGCCGATTTCGAGTTCTTCCAGGACGGTCGCGTAGTCCTGTGCTGCGACGTCGATCAATTGCTCTTCGAGGTGGCGGCGAGAGGTGATTGTGCGCGCGGTGTAGGACGTGAGGCGGGTCTTCTTGATCAGGTCCGCGCGCTCTGCGGACGAAAGCGCCGCGAGCAGCACCTTGCCGCTCGAGGTGGCGTGCAGGGGTGTGAGGTTACCGATCCAATCGTGGGTGCCGAGCGATGTGGGCCCGATTTCCTGGGCCACATTCACCGCAACGCCTTCCCGCAGGACGGCGAGATTAACGGTCTCGCGGTACTCGTCGGCCAGCCGCCGAACCTCGGTCTGGGCCTCCGCGACCAGGCTCAATCGTGCCGGGATGGCATGGGCCAGGCGTAGGATGCCGAACCCGAGTTCGTACTTGCCCCACTCGTGATTGGCCATGACCAGGTCGCGTGATTCCAGTGCGCTGATCAGCCGGGACGCGGTGGATTTGTGGACCCCGAGCTCCTCGGCCACCTGGCCGACACTTGCAGTGCCCAGTCGCCCCAGGAGTTCCAGGACGGTGATGGCCCGGTCCACGGACTGGACGCCGCCCGGAGTCACGCCGTCCCCGGCCGCCGCATCCACTGGTGTGGAGGGCGGCTGTGAGGACGATTTCTCGGGGGAGGCCATGCCCGTCATCTTATCCGTGGCCGCTCACGGTGAGCCCGGGCGGCAGGTTGGGGCGCTCGCTGGATTCCTCGACCATGATGACGCCGTCGACCACCTCCACGCGATGCGCCCGCACGGGCAACTTGGCCGGGGGCGCGTCCACCTGCCCCGTGCGCAGATCGAACTTGGACGCGTGCAGCGGGCATTCCACTTCGCATCCCTCGACCCAGCCGTCGGCCAGGGAGGCGTCCTGGTGGGTGCAGGTGTCATCGAGGGCGTACAGCTTGCCCTCCTCGGTGTGGAACACCGCAATGGGCGGGGTCGTCTCGACGCGGATGGCGTCTCCGGGTTCGAGATCGGAGAGGGGGCAGACCTTGTGCATGGGCGCGGTTCTTTCACTGGGTCCTGGATGAGGGG
>NZ_JAUNPE010000068.1 GCF_030536815.1 Kocuria sp. | reverse complement strand
TCGCGGCCGAACATGTTGGCGTTGTTGGGGCGCCCGTCCACGTGCAGGGTCACGGTTTCCACGGACTGCAGCAGCTCATCCAGGGAATCGCACTTGGTGGCATTGCCCATGGACAGGCGGTCCACGGTGTCGTAGAAATAAACCTTCATGCCGAACGCCTCGGCCAGCACGGACAGCTGTTTGCCGATGTTGCCGTAACCCACAATGCCCAGTGTGCGGCCGCGGACCTCGTGGGAGCCCTTGGCGGACTTGTCCCACACACCCTCGTGCATGGCCTTGTTCTTGTCGGTCAGGTGACGCGCCATCACGATGATCTCGCCCATCGCCAGCTCCACCACGGATCGGGTGTTGGAGTACGGGGCGTTGAACACCACGGTGGCGGTGTCCGTGGCGGCGGTCAGATCGATCTGGTTGGTGCCGATGCAGAACGCACCAATGGTCTGCAGCTGCGGGTGCGCTTCCAGCACCTCGCGCGTGACCTGGGTCTTGGATCGGATCCCCAGCATGTCCACTCCGTGCAGAGCGTCCTTCAACTCGGTGGGGTCCAGCGCGCCCTTGCGGGTCTCGACCTCGACTCCGCGGCTGCGCAGGAGGTCAACGGCGTCGGTATGGATGTTCTCAAGCAGTAAGGCCTTCACACGGACATCCTAGTGCGTGCGTTCGTGGGCATTTTTTCACGACGTAGCCTTACGTCAGCGGCCCCCGTATGCAGTGAGCAGCCGGTCCACCACGGCGTCCATGGCGTACTCGCGGTCAATGGTTTCCGCGGCGGCACTACCCAACTCTCGCCGTTTCGCGGGGTCACCCAGGAGTTCCGCAAGTGCGTTCTCGAGCGCTTCCTGCTCCGCGCTGACCACCAGGCCGGAGCCCGTGCGCTCCACGGTCTCCGCCAAGCCGCAGCTGTCGGTGATCACCACGGGCAGACCGGCGGCCATGGCCTCGAGCACGGACATGGGGTAGGGCTCGTTGACCGAGGGCAGGACGTAGATCTCCGAGCGCGCCATCCACTGGCGCGCGCCTTGCGAATCCACCGGGCCTTCCCACGTGAGGCGTTCACCCAAACCAGCCTCCGCAATGGCATGACGAACGGCTTCTCCCTGTCCCTCGCCCGGACCCACGAGGACGAATGTGGCCTGGGGGAACCGCGGGGCGAGCGCTCGTGCGGCTGCCACGAATGCGAGGGGCCGTTTGCGTTCCTGCAACCGTGCGAGATACAGGACTCGGCACGCGCGCCGTTGCGCCGCGGAGTCGTTCGGCCCGGACACCCCCGGCTCGGGTGCGGCCGTCTTGGTCAGCGGATGTGGCCCAGAGGCACTGGGCATGCCGTTGTGCAGTTTCTGCAGGGGTACCGGACCACGGGCCACCTCGCACAGATCCTCGGCCTCACGAGTCGTCAGGTGAAAAACCCGCCCCGCCCGGCTCAGGACCTTCCGGGTGAGTAGTGCGTCCAGGGGGCGGGCCAGGGGATTGGTCGAGGCGTCGATCATGCCGTGCGGCTGCAACACCACTCGTGTGCCCGATCGTTGGGCCAACCACGCCGCGGGGAGCGTGAGGAGGTCGCGGGCCACGTGCACGTGAATCACGTCCGCGCTCGCGGCCACGCGTCGCAGCCAGGACAACAAACCGGGGGATGACAGCCCGGCGAACCCCGCCCCCGGAAGCAGCTGCAGCGGGGGGAACAATGCGGTGCGTACCCCCTGGACGGTGTCCGGCAGTGACGTGCCCAGGTCTGAGCCGGCGGCCGCGAGCACCACGTCGTGCCCGGCGTCGGCCAGTGCACGGCATTGATTGAGCGCCACCGTGGTGGGCCCGCCATAGGCGTTCGTGCCGGAAACGAGGGCCACCACTTGGAGGATCCTCATACCGGCCGCGTTTCGGTCGCTGCGGGTGCCAGAACACGCCGGCCGGCGGGGACGTCCCGCGTGACGAGGGCCGTTGCGCCAACGACGGCGCCCTCGCCCACGGTGACGCCGCGCAGCACCGTGGCACGCAGGGCGATCCAAGCGCCGTCGGCAATGCGAATGGGGGCATTGTCGAATTCAAAGGCGGGATCGTCGGCCCGGTGGCTGCCGGTGCACAGCATCGCTTCTTGAGAGATGCACACGTCCGAACCGATATCGATGGGTTCGAGGTTGAGCAACCAGGCCCCCACTCCGATCCAGGAGTCCTCACCGACGGTCAGCTTCCACGGCCAGTGAATGCGCACTCCGTGACGAATGAGCGCACCGGTGCCGAGGCTCGCCCCGAATGCCCTGAGGATATGCGTGCGCACGGATGGTGGGCACAGCACCGAGCGCTGAAGTGGTTCGACCACCAACGCCCACGCGGCGCACACGAGGGTGCCCCGGCCTTTGTCGTAGCCGACACCCGTGAAGGTGGCGAGTCGCCGTGAATTTCGTGTCATTTCTCCCCCTCGAACGGGTGATCACCGGAGCCGTTTTGCGCCGTGCTGTTCCCTGTTGAGTTTTCCCGTGGTTACCGTAGTCAGCCTGGATTCAGCTTTCCATACGGGATGCCCGAACGCACCCGAAATCTCATGCGTACCGCGGCGTCGATTTCCTGTTTGCGGCGCCGTGTGCTGCCAGGATATGGGAGGATTTAGATGATTTCGTGTTTAGAATGCGTTTATTAGGGGAGTATCCAGCGGGTCGATAACAAACGCCTCCGGGTGTTGAGGGGAATGTCCGGGCGGACATCGTGACCCGCTGCCGCAAGGGCTGGGAGGGCATATGACACTGCGGGATTATTTTGACGTGCTTAGGAAAAGGTGGCTGGTTGTTGCCGGGTTAATGCTGGTGGGGCTGCTCGTCGGAGGGGTCATTGCGCTGGTGATTCCCCCTAAGTACCAAGCAACGGCGCAGTTGTACGTGGCGATCCCCACGAGCGACTCCGCCGCCGAACTCAATCAGGCAGCCACATATCTGTCGCGTGAGCTGAAATCGTATGCAACTTTGGCCACCACCCCGTTCGTCCTGGAACCGGTGGCCGATCGCCCCGACGTCAACGAATCGGTGGCTGCACTAGAGGGAATGCTCTCGGTGACGAACCCGACCGCCACATCCCTGATCGATGTCGCAGCGACCGCCGAGACACCCGAGAAGGCTCAGACCGTGGCAAATGCGGTTGCCGACGAACTCACTCGGGGCGTGTCGACACTGTCGCCCTCGGTGGAGGGCCGTGACAGCACGGTCCGGGCAACCACCATCAGCCGGGCGGAGCTGCCGGCCTCCAGCAGTGGCCTACCGGCCTGGAGTTACCCGTTGATCGGCCTTGCCAGTGGTGCCGTGCTCGGAGCGATCCTGGCCTTTCTCGTCGAAGGGCTCGATCGGCGCCCCAGAACGGTTCAGGATTTGCGCCAGGTTCGCGGTGCGATCCTGGCCGGGGCGATTCCTCGTCTCAAACAACTGTCCACCCGGGGACTGGCCCAATCGTCGTCGCACGGGAGTCGCGGCGAGACCACGGGCGTGGCCGACCAGCCGCGGGTACCGCAGCAACTCGTCTCGCTGAGATCGGTGTTGCAACGCCATCACCCGGAGGTACTACCACACGTTCCAGGGTCGGCCGTGCTTCTGGTGACGGGTTCGCGACACCGGGACGGAGCCACCACTGTGGCCTCAGAGCTTGCGCGTAGCTACGCAGACCTCGGAAGTCGCGTCGTGTTGGTGGATGCGCACTTGCAGAACCGGGGCTTGAGCGAGCTGCTCGGTGAGGACATGCAGGTAGGGGTCGCAGACATTGCCGGCGGCTCCGCCAAGGCCGAGGAGACAGCGGTGAAGCTGGGCCCCAACCTCATGTTCATCCCCGCGGGGACGGAAACTGTTCGGCCAAGTGATGTGGTGTGTTCCGAACGCATGAATGTTCTGATCGGTGAGCTTCGCGATGAGTTCGATGTAGTGGTCATCGACTGTTCACCCCTCACCGAAACCGCCGACAGCGTGGTGCTCAGCCGCGCGTCGGACGTCGTCCTGTTGGTCACTGTGCCGGGTGGAACCCCGATGGGTCGATTGCAGCAGGCCGTGGACGGCTACGGTGATACGCAAGTGGCCCTCGTGGCGAACCGTTCCGGGCATCATCGCGGCGCCAACGCCGGGCTGAGCTGAAGACAGCGGTGAGACGGTGAACCCCGTTGCCACGGCAACCGTCCTGCTGGTGGCCACAGCCCTGGTCGGTCTCCTCTCCATTGCCCATGTTCGATCGCGTGGTACGGACGGATTGAATCTTCGGACGTGGATGCTCGTCAACTTCCAACTGGCCAACGTGCTCTCCGGGTTCGCTCATGTCCTGCGGTGGTCCAACGACCGCGGTTATTTCGAGGCGCTGTCCGGACCCACGACCGGGGCCGAATCCGGGTTGGTGACGGCCGCGTGGGCGACGTTCTTGGGTAGCTGCGCCCTCTGGGCGGGCATGGTCGTTCCCCGGCCCACGCTCTGGGGACAGTCACGGGGAAAGCACCCCGAGCAGCTTCCGCGCGGATCGTACACTCCGGAGAATCTCTACTCCTTCGCCGCGGCCCACCGGGTCTCGGTCGGCGGTACCGCGCTGATGCTGGCGGCCGCGGGAACCTTCGGCATGCTCCGGGTCATGGCCGTCACCCCGGAGGGCGGAGGCAGGATCATTGCGGTGGACGGGGGAAATGCCCGCTACGCCTTTCTCGCCGGTTGGCTACCGTGGGCCGTGTCGATTCTCGTTCTCGCGCTGGCGAGTCGCAGACGCGTGGCCGGTCCGGCCATCTGGAACACGTTGATCCTCACGGCGGGGTTGGCCGCGCTCGCGGTGAGTTCCACCTGGAACGGCGGGCGAGCTGAATTGATGTACGTGTCATTTCCGCTGCTGGCGCTCATGCTTCCCAGGATCAGAGTCCTGAAGTGGCCGATTCTCGTGATAGGTGCTGTGTTCTTCGCCGTGTTCGTGGTCGTGACCACGGGACAACGCGTTGGTGCCACCACCGATCCGTGGTCGTTCATCGACTGGCAATGGGGCCGGTTCTCCATGGCAGCCTGGGCAGGTCAACATGTTGACCTGCACGGATCCTTGGGGGGCGAGACCGTTTGGAGTGCTCTGCTCAATGTTCCGATGGCACTGCTGCACTTCGCCGGGGCCGGAGGCGACAGTCCGTTTCGTTCCATGGTAGAGGTGTCCGGCTTCGACCTGTTGGGAGACGGGGAACAGATCTACATCGTCCCCGGGTTCACCGCGGAAATGATTCTCAACTTCGGGGTGGTGGGGGTCCTGGTCGGATACCTGATACTCGGATGGTTGTCCGCTCTGATCGCTGACGCCTATACCCGCAGCCGCAGTGAGTCCACCCGGTTGCTTCTTGCGTCTTTCGGGGCGGTGTTGGTCTTCCAAGGCATCGTTGGCCAACTGGAATCTTTCGAGACGTTCATGACCCTGTCCATCCTCCCGCTGTGGGGCTTGTGGCTCGCGGAGAGGATCGTCGGAAATCCACGCGACCGCGGTCGACCCCTGGACCTTCCAGGCCCGGCCGACGAGGCTCGGGCGCCGTTCAAAAAAAGGGGGGCAAGACTATCGTGATAATCTCGCACGTGCTCGGCGGACAGGGGAGAATGTCCGGCGACTGGGCTGTCCGGAGGGGCTATCGGCAGAGCCCACTACTTTGTTTTTCCTGGGGGTTCTCATGCCGTTATTGACGGTGATCATGCCTGCCTACAAGGCTCAGGCCACTATCGAATCGGCCATCCGCTCCGCGCTTCGCGCGATGCCGCGAGACGCCGAACTCATCGTGGCCGTGGACGGGCCGGATGAGCGCACCGCAGAATGTGCGCAACGGGTGAAGGATTCGCGCCTTTCGGTCCGCGTCGACCCGATCAACCGGGGCACGGTGGCGTGCATGCGCCGTTGTCTGGAGACCACGGACAGCAAACTCGTCGCCCGGGCGGATGCGGACGACATTTCGATGCCGTGGCGGTTCCGCTCGGAAATTTCCGCCCTGAAGCACGCGGACATCGTGTGCGGATCCGCGGTGAGGTTCGGGCAGGCAACCCTTCCCAGGCCGTCCTATTTCGGCTCCTTGACCAGCAAGGAAATCGGTCTCCTCCTGCCGTTCGTCAATCCGCTGTTCCATCCGAGTATGTTGGCTCGGCGTACCACGTTGCTGGCCGCCAACGCTTATGCAGAACACTCCGCGGCCGAGGACTACGTGATGTGGTTCGACGCGCTACTCTCCGGTGCCGCGGTGGTGAAGCTGGCGGTCCCGCTCATCGCCTACCGACTGAGCCGGAGTCAGATTTCCAGTGCCCCGGACTATGTCGGCCGGGTCTACGAGGACCCGCAGGTCATCCGGGCCTATACGGCATGGGTGCAGGCCACGGGAATGTCCTGGTTGCTCGACAACGGTGGAGCTCCGGGACGCCCAGCGGGGACACGGGAACAGCTGGAGAGCGTGATATCAGGAGTGCGCCCGCAGACGCGTCCTTACGCGAGACATCACGTGAGATCAGCATCGACCGTTTTGACAGAGTCCTGATGCTCGCCCAGATCAAGTCACTGATCGAGCGGGCCATACCCCGCCTCTCGTCCGCGCTCGTGGTGCTACTGCTAGCAGCCTTCACAACTCCGCACTATGTGGGTATCTACAACCTGGTCACGTTGATCTACACGGCCATTCAGGTCACGATCGATTCAGGTGCCCGGTTCGTGGTGATCCGAGTGCTGAGCGAACCCGGTGGCATGCGCATCATGAATCGCTACAGGGCGATCATGCCCTTCGTGGCGTTCCTCATTCTTGTGGGCCTGATGCTGTTCCTGCGGTGGAACGGGACGCTTGAGAACTGGAGTGAATTCTTCCAGGTACTGCCCGTGGCACTGGCCCCGGGTTTCGGTGTCCTCGGCCTGCTGTACGTGGGCACGTTGCAGGCAACCAACCAATGGGGGACCCTGGCACGTCTGCAGCTGTGGGCCGCCTTGTTGGGCCTGACGGTGGGCGGAACCACCCTGATCCTGACCCACTCGCTGTTGGGACCGTCCCTTCAACTGGCGCTCACCGAGGGCGTCTTCGCCCTTTTGTGCTGGTGGCGGGCCCGGCATAACGACAAACCGATTCCACAGACGCCACCGGGGCAGCAGTCAATTTTCTCCGATATGGCCACGATGTCCGGTTATGCCCTCATGTCGTGGTTCCAGGGCCAGGCCGAGCGCCTGTTCATGAGCATCTTTGCCGGTACCGCAGCCCTGGGCACCTACAGCGCAGGCAACGCGGTGGGACGCGCCCCCAGTGATGCGCTCGCGGCGTCGACGGCCAACGTGGTGAGGGTCGGGATCGCCGACAAGGACGAGGACCGCGAGATCAGGAGCGAAAGTGAGCGGCTGCTCTCGCGTGCCCTGCTCCTGGCATTCGGGTGTGTGGTCCTCTCCATGGCCGCATCGCTCGTGCTCCGGCCGCTGCTGGGTCCCGACTGGGCAACGGCCATGTCCATGGTTCCGTTCATCGCCATGGTGGCGTTCCCCTCCGTGCTGTCCTGGTCGGCTTCCGTGCTGCTGGTCCGCACGGGACAGGCCTGGAAAACCTTTGTGGGGCCGGTGACCGGAGTCGCCTTCGGCATAGTCATCGCCTGGACCGCCACCTTCGACCTGCACATGGCGGCCACCGTCCTGGTGGCCCGCGAGGTCGCGGTGGTTCTGGTCTCCTTCAGTCTGATCGGACGGGCCGCACCGTGGCGCTCGTTCGTGATCTGCGTGGCGCTGGCGTCGCTGGGACTGACCGTGTGCTGGCTGACTCTCTAACGCGCCGTCGGCCCGGGCCGCCAGGTCACAGGCCCCGGGCCTGCTCCCGGTGGGCCCGGTACCAGGCCACGGTGTCTCGGAGACCGCTGGTCAGATCCACGGTGGGAGACCAGCCCTGCGCGCGCAGCAGCGAGACATCCATGAGTTTGCGCGGCGTGCCGTCGGGCTTGCGGGTGTCCCAGTGCGTTTCGCCTTCGTAGCCGGTGGCCTCCGCGATCCGATCCGCGAGTTCCCGGATCGTGACGTCCTCGCCGGCACCAACGTTGACCTGCTGCGGCCCGTCGTAGTGCTCCAGCAGGTGCAAGCAGGCCGTGGCGAGATCGTCCACGTGCAAGAATTCGCGCTTCGGTGAGCCCGAACCCCAATTGGTGATGGACGTGGCACCGGCTTCCACCGCGTGATCGTAACGGCGGATCATCGCGGGCAGGACGTGTGAACCCTCCGGAGAGAAATTGTCCCCCGGCCCGTAGAGATTGGTGGGCATGGCCGAGATCCAGGGCAGACCGTATTGCCGCCGCACGGCCTGGACCTGCATGATGCCCGCGATCTTGGCAATTGCGTACGCGTCATTGGTCGGTTCCAGATACCCGGTCAGCAGGGAGTCCTCACGCAGCGGTTGCTCCGCAAGTTTGGGATAGATGCACGAGGAGCCCAGGAACAACACCCGTTCGACGCCCGCGGCAAGTGCCGCATCCAGGACATTAACCTGAATGCGGAGATTGTCGGACAGGAAATCGACCGGGCGGGAGTTGTTGGCCGCGATCCCACCGACCCGGGCCGCGGCCAGCACAACGTACCGGGGCCGGTGCTCGGACATGAATCGCTCCACCGCAGCACGATCCCTCAGATCCACGTCGGAAGATGTCGCCCCGATGAGATGGTCGAATCCCTGGTTCTTCAGGTGCCGCCATAGGGCCGAGCCCACCAACCCGCGGTGGCCGGCCACGTAGAACGTGGCGGATCGATCGAGTTCGCCAGGGGTGTAGTGCACATCATCGTGGGTGCGCGCGTCCGTAGGATCACTGATGGTGCGCGGTCCGATGCTGTCCGTGGCACTCCGTAGAGTTGTGGTCCGTTGATCGGCGCTCATGCGGCGGTCTCCGGGGCCCAGACGCTTTCTCCGACCGTGTCGATCCAAGAGGTGCCCACGCACTCCAGGGCTTCGCGGTCCGCATCCACCATGATGCGAGCCAGCTCGGGTGCGTGGACCCGGGCCTTCCAACCGAGCTTGTCCTCCGCTTTGGAGGGGTCGCCGATCAATGCGTCCACCTCCGTGGGTCGCAGGTACCGGTCATCGAACCGAACGTGATCCTGCCAGGTAAGACCGGCATGGTCGAACGCCGTTTCCAGGAACTCGCGCACCGATGTGGCACGTCCGGTGGCCAGGACGAAATCCTCGGGTTCTTCGGCCTGCAACATCCGCCACATGCCCTCGACGTACTCGGCCGCGTATCCCCAGTCACGCACGGCATCAAGGTTGCCCATGTAGAGCCACTCCTGTTTTCCCGCGGCGATGGCCGCGACCGCGCGCGTGATTTTGCGGGTCACGAACGTCTCGCCGCGGCGAGGGGATTCGTGATTGAACAGGATCCCGTTGACCGCGAACATGTCGTACGCCTCGCGGTAGTTCCTGGTGATCCAGTACGAGTAAATCTTCGCGGCACCGTAGGGGGACCGCGGGTAGAACGGGGTGTCCTCGTTTTGCGGAGGCGGCGTGGCACCGTAGAGCTCGGACGTCGACGCCTGGTAGAAGCGGCACTTCACGCCCGCCCGTCGGACGGCTTCGAGCAGCCTCACGGTACCCAGCCCTGTCGTGGCTCCCGTGTGCTCGGGTTCGTCGAACGAGACGCGCACGTGGGACTGAGCGGCCAAGTTGTACACCTCGTCCGGGTCGATCTCACCGAGTAGTGTCACCAGGCGGGCGCCGTCCGTGAGATCTCCGTAATGCAGGAACAAACGTGCCTGCGGAGAGTGGGGGTCCTGGTACAGGTGGTCGATGCGTGAGGTGTTGAAAGTGGAAGCCCGCCGGATCACCCCGTGCACTTCATAGCCCTTGGAAAGCAAAAGCTCGGCCAAGTAGGAACCATCCTGGCCCGTAATGCCGGTGATCAACGCTTTTTTCGTCATTGGAGTATTTCCCGGTTCAGTTGTTGAGGGTAGCAATGGTGGTTGTGCGCGTGGGTGCATGACCTTTGGTCCGCACCGCATTCAATGCAGCAATGAAAGCCTTGGTGGCGGCGTCGCGGCTGAGGACTTCACGGACGTAACGGGCGCCACCGCTGTGCCGGGTGCCGCCGGATTCGACCCATTGGCCGTGGAGCGTGAGCGCCCCGGCCAGGAGTGCTCGGGGGTCACCCGGAGGGACCCGCATTCCCGCGTCGGCCGAAGCAACCTCGAATGCAGACGGACTTTGCGCTTCAACGGCCGCGAGCACGGGGCGACCGGCGGTGAAGTAGCTGGTCAACTTGCTCGGTACGCACATCTCGGTCAACCCGGGGCGCTCATTGACGAGCAGTACGTCCGCGGCGCCCAGGAGCGCACTGTAGGTCTCGTCGTCGACGCTGGGGAGCACCTCGAAGCGCGGTGCGTGAGCGGCCAGCTCTTCGAGCAGTGGGCGCTGCCGCCCCCCACCCACCAGGACGAAGCGCACCGGGGCACCCGATTGATCGGCCCGGGCAGCCGCCGCGGCCACGTTTCCCAGGTCCTGTTTGGCACCCATGTTGCCGGTGTGCAGAACAATGATGTCCTCCATGGGCCAACCGAACCGCTCACGCAGTGTGGCGGGGTCCATGTGTGTTGATGGCCCGATGTGGGTCCAGTTCCGAACGGTGTGCACGCGCGCCGGGTCCACGCCCAGCACACGCTGCACGTACTGGGCGAAGCGGTCGTGAATGACCACCATGCCCTCGCACGAGCGCAGGAAACGACCTTCCACCGCCCGCATGGCCCTGGTCGCGAGCCCTCCGGCGGATCCCGTTTCCGTCAGTCCCGCCGTGTAGATGTCCTGCACCCACGCAAGCACCGGAATGCCGTGGTACTTCGCGCGAAGACGAACGATCACCGATGCGAACAGTGCCGGACTCACGACCACCACTGCGTCCGGGTTGTTCCACCGGGCCCGTGCCGCCCGCAGACCGAACATGATTTCCATTCCGAGCCTGCGTGCAAGTCCCGCGTTTCCCGGAACCGGGTGGGGCACTCGTGCGACGGGCACACTGTTGATCGTTTCCCGGTTCTGGTTGCCACGCTCATAACCGGCGTGAACCTGCCACTGCGGATAGTGTGGTAGCCCGGTAATAACCCCTACGTCCCAGCCGGCAGCAGTCAAAGCTTGCGCCATTCCTGACGTGTACGGAGCGATGCCCGTGTGTTCCGGGGCGTAATTGAGCCCAATGAATAAAACGCGTTGCCCCATGATGAGACCTCCCCCAAAAAATTGGACCTATAGCCCAAGGTCCGTAAACACGGTGGTAACCCCCAAGTCACCAACCGCTAGCTCACATAATAAGCATGTCGCGGAAAGATGCAATAGTTGGGTTCTTCATCACGTGTCACCCTAAATAGGGACACGTGAAGTAATCTCACTTGTGAGGCGGCATTATGTGAATGCATTGAGAGTGCCCCGAGAGGCCGGGGCCGGAGAATTCCGTCCGGTCGGCTCGGGAGTGTGGGTATGCTGACGTTATCGGCTAAATTCCAGGTTCGAGAGGTGGCCTGAGAACATTGTCGAAAGGTCCGTGACGCTAGGGCAAACAAGCGGAACGAGGCCAGAGATTTTGGTCAATCCGGTGGGGACCGGGTGGCGGAGCACGTAGGGGTGTTCCGGGCCATGTATGGGGTGGGGAGAAACCTATGAGGGTAGAAGGCCAAGCAACATTTTTGACTGCGCCTGATCGCGTGATTCACGCGTGGGTCCACGGTCCGGCACATGGTCGGGTACGCGGTGCGGTCGTCATTGCACCCGCACTGGCCAGGGAGGAAGTCGTCAGCCACCGCAGCATGCGGTTGGTCGCCGCACGCGCGGCCGAAGACGGCTGGGTGGCCATCCGACTGAGCTGGAGCGGCACCACCGAATCGGGGGCTCGACCCGAGGCCAGTGATCCCGTCGCGATCTGGGAGGACGACCTCGCACGTGGTTACTCCGAGGCGCGAAGAATCGTGGGCCACGATGCGCCGGTCCACGCGATCGGGTTGCGTATCGGCGCAGCGCTCCTGGCCGCCTCGAAAGTCCCGTTCGGGCAACGCTTGCTGTGGGAACCGGTGTCCGGTGCCGTATTCCTGCGCCAGTACGGCGGGCTGCGCCGTGCGAGCGGGCTGATCCTGCCGCCGGTCAGCGAGGAGGGCCTCGAAATCGGTGGCGCCCACTACTCGGATGCCGAGGCCGGTTCGATTCGAGCCCTGAAGGACCCGCAAAAGATCCCAACGCATCAGGATCAGGGCATCGAAGTGATTCGTGAAGCGGACCGCCGGGTGGCCAAAAAACTATACGGAGTGGCGTCGATTTACGCCAAGGCAAGCCCAGACGCCATTGCGAACCTGGTGGGGCGGTTGCGCGGAGGACCGCGTCACGACTACCGCGCGGGGGATTGGCAACCGCAGTGCACGGCCCGCATTCATGTGGCGGAATGCGGTGTGGATGTGATCGAGGAATTACTCGAGCTCGGTGAGGACCGCCTCCCTGC
>NZ_JAUNPE010000222.1 GCF_030536815.1 Kocuria sp. | reverse complement strand
GGCCCGCGCGGTGGAAACCGTGATCGGCGCGGTGTGCGGTCTGGCGGTCGTGTACTTCTTCCGGTCCCGCTCGGAGCGTGAAGCGGACACCCGTGCCGTTCCGCTGATCCGCCAGGCGGCCAATGGTGAGGAGCCGCGGGGCTGACGTGTGAGCCGGGGCAGCCATGGAACTGCGGGCCTTGTCGCAGACCGGGCGGAGCACCTCGGAGACATTTCTGGCACAGGTTCGTAGAAAACACCGGGTTCCAGGCGCGATCCTCTGCCCCAGATGTTCAGGTGCGTTCCTCAACCTCGGATGTCCGCGGGCCGAATGCTCCCGGGTGGAAAGCGCGCGAAACGCGACCCAGCGGCGGCGTCGTCGAGACTCAGCGGCCCCAGCCGGCGTGGGCAATGGCCTGGCGGATCAGATCCCCGCGGCCGCCTTCGAACTCGCCCTGGACGCTCGCCGACAGTGCCTCGTCAGGGGTCATCCATGACAACTGCAGGGCGTCCTGGCGCGGTTCGCATTCGCCGCGCACCGGGATGATGTAACTCAGGGCCACGGCGTGCTGGCGGTCGTCGGTCAGCCCGGTCTCGGAGGGGGACGGGAAGAATTCGGAGACCGCGAACGGCACCGTGGAAGACGGCATTTGCGGGAACGCGAGCGAGCCGAGATCCTTCTCCAGATGCCGCAACAGCGCCGCGCGCACGGTCTCGCGGTACATCACCCGCCCGGAGACGAAGGTGCGCACCATGTGGCCCTCCGACGTCCCTTGCAGCAGCAGGCCGATCTCGGAAATGCAGCCGAGGGGGTCCAAGCGCACGGGAATCGCCTGGACGTAGACGATGGGCAGCAACGACCGGGCGTGATTGAGGTCGTCCTCGTTGAGCCAGCCTGGATTAGGGTCCGGAGTACGTACAGAACTCATACAGTGTTTCTACCGCAGCACACCCTTTGGGGCCATGCCGCGGGCCGGATTAGCGGGGTCGTTCAGCGCACAGCCGAACCTCATGCCAGGCGCGCGGCGGCCTCCAGAACGGTCCACGCCTGCACCTGCGTGCCCAGTTCCACGGGGGCTCCCACGCGTTGCGCCTCGTTCGAGTGCCGCGCGGGTTCGGGGGAAAACACAGCCATGGTTTGGCCCTCATGACGCTGCGGGCCGGGCGTGGAGAAGTCCTCGGTCGGATCGAATTCGCGCCGACCGTCCCACAGCGCCCGGGCGGTTTCCTCGACGAGTTCGCGAGCCAGGTTCCGTGCCTCCGGGCCCACCAAGGACGACGCCGCCGCCTGGCCCAGATAGCGCGCCAGGATCCCCATGAACAGCCCGCCGTCCCCGCCGCCGTGGGCGCGCAGCACGGGCGACCCGAGGGGGCCTTCCTCGGTGAACTGCTCGGCGGCACCGTGCACGATGGCGGCCGCGCGATCCGACCACAACTGCCGCCCCTCGGGATCCTCTGTGAGCTCGGCCAGCTCCAGGACCGCGCCGAGCACCGGGCCGGAGTTGTAGCTGTACAGTGCGCGATCCACGGCCGTGGTTTCCGTGCCGGACCCGGCGGCAACCAAGCGGATGCCGTCCAGGAAAGCGCCACGTTCTTCGTCCCACAGGGTGTCGAACAACCAGTTCAGGTGGCCGCGGGCCTCCGCGACACGGTGGGTCCGCAGCAGCGCGAGTGCAGTGGGAGCCGTGGCAGCGGTGTTCTTGTAATCGCGGGTGGTGTTCCACCACGTACCGCCGCCCAGGTTGGAGTCGCAGCCGGAATCCAGCCGGCTCATGAGCGAGCTGCCCGCGCTGAGCACGTCCTTGCCGCACGTGCCGGTCGCTTCGAGGTCCTCCTCGCGCAGTCGTCCCAGGGCCAGGGCGAGCCAGGCCATGTCGTCGAAGAACAAGTTGTTGGTGACTCGTCCGCCGCTGCGGACGGCCATGCCGCGCAACAGGTGATGAGCGCGGGAACGGAGGCGGGCGGCGCGGTCATGATGACCGGCCAGGCGCTCGCGGGCGGCGGCGTCGACCAGTGCGTCCAGGAGATGGGCCTGCCACCAGTAATGCCACGGGCCCACGCGCGGGTGCGGGAAAGCCACGGCACCCAGATAGGTGCCCGGCATGCGCAGTGCGCGGGAGCCGAACAAGTGATCCACGGAGTGCGCGGCTTTTGCGGCGCGGTACGCCGGGGATTCGGACATGACAGTGCTCCTGGGCCGGAAAACGGGACGGACCGAGCCTATCGGCCTAGCCGAGCTGGGCCTGCAACTCTGGCTCCGCGATCTGCGAAACGAGCCACGGGCTGAACGCGAACGGGGCGCGCTGCACGGCACCGGCCAAGTCCTGAGGTGAGGCCCAGGCGTATTCGGCGACCTCGGACTCCACGGGTTCGGGCTCGAAATCGGTGGTTGCCACGAAGACCGGGCAGAACTCGTTCTCCACGATTCCGGAGGCATCCGTGGCGCGATAGCTGAACTCCGGGACCACGGGGGCGATATTGCGAATTTCCAGGCCGAGCTCCTGCTGCGCGCGACGCGCGATGGCCGACTCGAAGGACTCGTCCGGGCCCGGGTGGCCGCAGAAACTGTTGGTCCACACGCCCGGCCAGGTCTTCTTGCTCAGCGCGCGACGGGTCACCAGGACCTCACCCTTGGTGTTGAGCACGTGGCATGAAAAGGCAAGGTGCAGGGGAGTGTCCTCGGTGTGGACCTCCGACTTGAGAGCGGTGCCGCTGGGCCGGTGCTGGTCGTCCAGGAGCACCACGTGCTCCGCGGTGGTCTGCTGGGTCACGATGAGCCGCCTCGAGGTGGTGTGTTAGGTTCCAGCCCATGGTAGCTGGCAGGTCTCACACGATATGAGGAAACGTCGCACGGCACCGCCCCTGCCCATGGACCGCGGGGTGGGGCCAACGCGGGTGCGGATGCCGGGGCCGGGTGCGCCGGATCCCGTTCTGGTGGACCTGGGGGCCTTGCCCACAACCGCCGTTTC
>NZ_JAUNPE010000221.1 GCF_030536815.1 Kocuria sp. | reverse complement strand
CATGCGGCCCGATCCTCACCTGGGGCACCCCGCTACGGGAGAGGGTTGCCGTCCGACAAGCCAGGGCTGTGCGTCGGAACTCATGATCGTTCTGGGCTCCACTGTACCGTTTCCGTACCTGCTCGTGAAACATAAGGATCGAGCGGATGCGCGGTGAGACGATGGTTGTATGAGTGATCGCCACGTCAACGATCCGGACCTGATTCGCGAGCTACTCACCACCCCGGGGCGGTGGGCCGTTGTGGGGTTGTCCAGTAACCGCACCCGGCCGGCCTATGCGGTGTCCCGGCGGATCCGTGAGGAGTTCGGGCAGGAAATCATCCCCGTGAACCTTGCCGGGGAATCCGTGCACGGCGAGACCGGTTATCGCTCACTCAAGGAGATTCCGGGCCACGTGGACGTGGTCGACTGTTTCGTGAACTCCCGGCGCGTGGGAGACGTGGTGGATCAGGCCATCGAGATCGGCGCCGGTGCGGTGTGGTTGCAGCTGGGCGTGTCCGATCAGACCGCCGCGGCGCGGGCCAAGGCCGCCGGGGTGAAGGTGGTCATGAACACCTGCCCGCTGATCGAGGCCCCGCGGGTTCTGTAGTCCCGACTCGATTTGCGGCGGCGGCCTCCCGGGACGTTGAATGGAACGGTTCCCATCCGGAGCGGCCGAGAGACCTGGCTCGTTGACGTCGCAGCAACCGGTACCCGTGCGGTACAAGGTGCTAATGCCAGGAGACGATGGAGTTGATCGAGATTACTTCCTACTCAGACCCTCATTCCCCCACGCCCAATCCCGCGCTGATCTCGGATGATGCCCGCGAGGAGTTCTGGGCCGAGCAGGCGACCCGGCTGGACTGGGCCGAACCGTGGCACACGACCCACCGCTTCGCCAAGCCGCAGAAGATCGGCGCGGACGAGGACGGCAACGACATCCTCTCCGTCCCCGAGATTGCCTGGTTCGAGGGCGGCAAACTCAACGTCTCCTACAACTGCGTGGATCGCCATGTTGAGGCAGGCCGCGGCCATCACGTGGCCCTGTACTTCGAGGGTGAACCCGGTGACCGCCTGGTCTACACCTACGCGGACCTGCAGCGCGAGGTCTCCAAGGCCGCCAACGCCCTGCTGAAACTCGGTGTGGAAAAGGGTGACCGCGTGGTCATCTACCTCCCGGTGATTCCCGAGACCGTCATCATCACGCTCGCGTGCGCTCGGATCGGCGCAATTCACTCGCTCGTGTTCGGAGGCTTCTCCGCCGAGGCCCTCAGGTTCCGTGTGGAGGACACCGGCGCCAAGGTGTTGGTGACCACGGACGGGCAGAACCGGCGCGGCGTCGTGGTCCCCGTGAAGACCAACGCGGACCAGGCCTGCAGCGGCACGAACGATATCGAGCACGTGATCGTGGTGCGCCGCACCTCCCGGCCCGGTCGCATGGATCTGCCGCGCGGCACCCGCGGGCTGCGCTCCAAGGAAGAGGACACCGTGCCGTGGACGCGCGGGCGCGACGTGTGGTGGCACGAGCTGACCGCGGATGTTCCGGACGTGCATGTGCCCGAGGCCTTCGACGCCGAGACGCCCCTGTTCATCATTTACACCTCCGGCACCACGGGGAAGCCCAAGGGCCTGGTCCACACGATGGGCGGGTACCTGGTGCAGACCGCGTACACGCACGCCCTGATGTTCGATCTGCTCCCGGACGTGCCCGATGCCCACGGTGTGCTGCGCCCGGACGAACTCTCCGCCGTCAACGATCCCGCCAAAGTCGATTCAACCGTTCACTGGTGCACCGCGGACCTCGCGTGGGTCACCGCGCACACCTACGAGATCTACGGCCCGCTGGTCAACGGCGTGTCCGAGGTGATTTACGAGGGCACGCCCAACACTCCGGATTACGGTCGTCACTTCGAGGTCATCGAACGCTACGGGGTGACCAATTACTACACCGCGCCCACGCTGATCCGCTCGCTCATGGGTGCCTTTCCCAAGGGTCTGCCGCAGGTCTACAACCTCTCGTCCATTCGTCTGCTCGGATCGGTGGGCGAGTCCATCAACCCCGAGGCGTGGCGCTGGCTGCGAGCGCAGGTGGGCCGCGACGAGGTCCCGTTCGTGGACACGTGGTGGCAGTCCGAAACCGGCTCGTGCGTGGCCTCCCCGCGCCCGCATGATCCGCAATTCGCCCCTCCCGGCACGTTCGACGACGCCGCTGCGCACACCTCCCTGAAGCCCGGAAGTGCTACGCGCGCCGTCCCGGGAATCTCGGTGCGTGTGCTCGACGAGTCCGGTGAGGAAGTGGGCCCCAACCTGCAGGGCTATGCCGTGATCGACAAGATCGGTCCGTCCATGGCCCGCACGGTGTGGGGCGATCCGCAGCGCTACCTGTCCTCGTACTGGGCGGCCTACGGTGAGCGCGGCTGGTTCCTGGCCGGGGACGGCGCTCGCACCGATCACGAGGGTGACCTGTACATCCTGGGCCGCGTGGACGATGTGATCAACGTGTCCGGGCACAGACTGTCGACCATTGAGATCGAGTCCGCCCTGGTGACTCACCCGCACGTGGTGGAGGCAGGTGCGACCCCCATTCGCGACGCGGTGACGGGGCACGCCGTGCTGGCCTACGTGGTGCTCACGGCACAGGCGCAGTCACTGTCCGCGGATGAGGTCCGGGAAGAGCTGCGCGCTCATGTGGCGCAGGAGATCGGCCCCATCGCGAAACCCCGCGAGGTCATCGCCGTCCCGGACCTCCCGAAGACCCGTTCGGGGAAGATCACCCGTCGCCTGTTGACCCAGCTGTACGAGGGTCAGAGCCTGGGCGACCGCTCCTCGTTGCAGAACGAGGAAGCACTGGACGCGATCGCGGAGGTCCTGGCCGCGCGCGGTTGACCGCCGCATATGAGGGGTCATCAGAACCTTGTTCGGCATCTCAGGGGCCGCTAGAGCCATTGCCAGTTCGGATGAGGGTTCTCCCGGCTCCTGAGATGTATTCGT
>NZ_JAUNPE010000067.1 GCF_030536815.1 Kocuria sp. | reverse complement strand
CCAATGGTCACGGTGGAGGGGAACTTGGTCTCGGTCACGCTGAACTCCTGAGCACTGAGGGGTTGTGGTCCGTGCCACATCATCATCCCCCAGAGTGCCCTGAGACTGCGTCTCACGTCAAGATATTGCGTGTCATTCGGGGCGGCTTACCAGGGTGCACGGTCGATAGGCTGAACGGGATGAAAACCGTGCTGCCCCTGCGCTCACAGCGCCTGACGTTCCGCCGGCTCACCGAGGCGGATATTGAGCCGATGCACTCCTACCAGTCCCGCGAGGACTACGCCGTGCACGCGTGGCGTGGACCGCGAAACATGGACGATGTCATCGGCATGGCCAAGGACCACACGGGTGAGCGCCGCTGGTCCGAGGACGGGGACCAGATTCGTCTTGCCGTGTCACCGCACGATACGGACGAGCTGGCCGGGGAGATCGTGCTGACACTCGCCGATGCCGAGGCCTCCCAGGTCGAAATCGGCTGGGCGCTGCACCCGGACCATACGGGCAGGGGCTACGCTGCGGAGGCCGCGCGCGCGGCCGTGGAGGCCGCCTTCCAAAGATTGGGGGCGCATCGCGTCTTCGCGCGCCTGGACAGCCTCAATGTTGCCTCGGCCAAGGTGTGCGAGCGCATCGGTATGCGACATGAGGCCACCCTGCGCGAAAGCCACTTCCAACTGGGCGAGTGGCGCGATGAACTGATCTACGCGGTGTTGGTCTCCGAGCGCAATCTCGACTGACCCCGGGCGGTAACCAGCGCCTCATAGACCGAACGCGCCGTCTGCTCCGCCGCCTCCCGAGGATCAGCGCCTTCCTGGAGCACGACAACCACCGGCGAGGCCGACGCCGCCGCCTCGGGTTGGCGCGGCACACTTGCAAGGCGCCCAGCCCCCGGTGACAGACCGAACGCCGTGCACAGCCAGCCGATGCGCTGGTTGAGGCCCGCGGCGAGCTGTTCACCGTTGTTGGCCTGCGGATCCCTCAGCCACGTGCGCAAATAGGCGTTGTGCACGGCCACCGTGGCCGAGGCCAGGGACACTGCGGTGACGCGCTGATCCGCGTTCTCGGGGAGCGCCCCGCGCAGGAACCCCTGGAACAGGCGCTCGTAGCGATGTGACGTGGCCAGCTCCCTGTCCCGGAGGGATTCCACGTCCTGCAGCAGGTGATGCCGGGCAACGGCCCGGTCCGCGTAATCAAGATTGTGCCGGAACACGAGTTGAACGCCCTCCGCCAGTCCCGCCTGCGGTGTGAGGCCCGGCCGGTTCAACAGCTGCTCGAGGCGTTCCAAGTTGGAGGCGTGATCCGCGAAGACAATGTCTTCCTTGGACCCGTACTTGCGAAAGAACGTGGCGCGGCTGACCCCCGTGGCCTGCGCCAGTTGATCCACGGTGGTCGCGTGGTAACCCTGCGCGGCCAATAAGCGGATTGCCTGGGTGACGACGTCGCCGGTCGCCCCGGGTGCGATACTCATCTGGCCTCCTGCCGAGATGGTAGTCCGTGCAAGCGCTTGCGCGGCGGACGCCTACGAGTCCCGCAGGACGCGATAGCCCTTGCGCGGGTCGTAACCGTGGATCTCACGGGTGTCCAACACGGCCATGAAATCCAGGACGTCCGGGGAGATCACCTGGCCCGGCACCAACACCGGGAAACCGGGCGGGTAAGGAGTCACGAAGCCGGCAGAGACGGGCTTCTCACCGCTGGCCACTCGCTCGCGCAGTTCCTCGTGGCCCACGTGCTCCACCGACGTGCGGCGCTGACCCTTGAAGAACGCGGCGCGCATGTCACCGTCCGGCAATTGCCCATCGGTCGCGTATCCGTCCGCGAATGAACTGAAGTCGGGCAGCGGCGGCATGGGTGTGTCATCGACCTTCGCTGCGATCTCGGGATCGAGCTGGGAGCTCTCGTCCTCGAAACGCTGAGCGAGCTTCACGAGCACCTCCACGAGATACGCGATCGCGCTGCGCGAGGTGCCAATGTTGGTCATGAACAGCACGGTGTTCCGGCTGGTCTTGTTGACCTGGATGCCGTAGCGGTCCATGAGCAGGTCGTGCTTGAACGTGTCACCGTCCACGCCGGTCCGGCTGATCTCAATGGTGATCCGGCTGGGGTCGACCACGAACTCGTCCGTGGTCCACGCTTCCCACATGCTGGCCAGGCCGTCACGCAACGGCATGGGACGGCCCACCTCACGATTCTCCTGCGGCACCAGGTCGTGGGCGGTGAGCACACGGAAGGTGCGGCGCAGCAGCGGGTGCCGAGCAATGGCCTGGGACAGGCTCGTGGCCAGATCCAACTGTCGCTGCACGAGCTCGTAGCCCTCCAACTCCACCTGCCGACGCCCGATGTCCAGGGACGTGAGGATCTGGTAGTTGGGCGAGGTGGAGGTGTGCGTCATGTACGCCTCGTGGAAGGGTTCTTCTGCCTCGCGCACCCACTCGTCGTCGTGGACGTGGATCATGGACCCCTGCCGCAGCGCGGTGAGGGTCTTGTGCGTGGACTGGGTCGCGTACACGCGAATCTTGACGTCCGGGGCGGGGATCAGTCGCTCCTGCAACCAGACCTCGTCCGGCGCGGGGTTGCCCTGCTCGTCGAAGAGCCGCTTCTGCTGCTCGCGGTAGGCGATCTGGTGGGCCCTTGTGCCCATCCGTTCCTTGAGATGGGTGGCCGCCCACATGGCGGTACGGCGTCGCGTCACCGGATGGAAGGTCGCGAAGGCGAACCAGGCCTCGTCCCATAGGAAAACCAGGTCAGGCTTGATGGCCAGACACTCCGCCATGACCCGCTCGGGGTCGTAAACGATGCCGTCGAAGGTGCAGTTGGTGAGCGTGACCAGCTGAACCTCGTCCAGGCGCCCCTGGGCGCGATAATCCAGCAGCAACTGCTTGATGCGCGACAGCGGCACCGCACCGTAGAACGCGAACTCGTTGCGCGGGTAAGCCTCCAAATACGCGGGGCGAGCGCCGGTGAGCACCACCGCGTGGTGATGGGACTTATGACAGTTGCGGTCCACGAGCACCACGTCATTGGGTGACAACAGCGCCTGATGCACGATCTTGTTGGCGGTCGAGGTTCCGTTGGTCACGAAGAACGTGTGCTTGGCGCCGTAGGCGCGGGCCGCAAGTTCCTGGGCCTTCTTCAACGTGTGCACCGGGGCCAGGAGCGAATCCAAGCCACCGGAGGTCGCCGAGGTCTCGGCCAGCAGCAGGTTCAACCCGTAGAAGTCCAGGAGGTCCTTGATCCACTTGGAGCCCACCACCGAACCACCGCGGGCAATCGGCAGGGCGTGGAACACACCCACCGGGCGGCGGGCATGCTCCTGGACCGCGGAGAAGAACGGGGTGTCGTACAGGTGGGACACCCTGCGCAGCAACGTGAGGTGCAGCTCCAACTTGTCCTCGCGCCGGAACACACGGCGGAAGCGATGGGTCAAGGCACCGGAGAGGCCCTCGATGTGCGCGCCCGCCATGAGGTACAGGTCCATCTCGGGGCGCAGCGCGGCGAGGGTGTCGGCCAGGCGGAGCACTCGTTGAATGGATGCGAGCGGGGTGCGGGCGGAGGCCGATTCCGGGCTCACCAGGTTGCGCGCCATCTCAATGGAGCTCTTGAGATCGCGGCTCAACGGCTGCCGGGAGCGCTCGCTGAATCCTGGGCGGACAACGCACGCGAGAATATTGGGGTTGGTCAGGACCGCGGCCACGGCATCATCCGCGGAGGGCACGATCACGTACTCGTAAATGAAGTCATCGGCGGAGGAGCGCAACCGCAGGCCCTCGGTGCGCAGGCCGTCACGGTCCGCGGGGGTGCTCTCGTCCACGATCAGAACTTCGAACCGGGGACGCGGGTCGGTGTCGACCAGCAGGTCCGAGTTCTCCGAATCGTCTGCGAAGTCATCGCGGGTCGTGTCCGGCACGGTGTCACCGCGGAGCCGGTTGACGACCTTGCCGATCCGTTCGAGGGCCATGTGGTAATCGCCCTGTTCCAGCATCTCCCGGATGGCGGCGACGTAGCGCTGACCGAATCCGGCCCAGTACATCTCCACGGTTTCAAGGGCGCGCAGAGAGCGCCGGAGTTCGCTGTCCGCGGCGAGGGCTTCCTTGTCCTCGTTGCCGAGTGCAATCCGTTTCATGGCGAACCGCAGGTACTCCCAGGCGTCGCTGCGCAACCGCCAGGTGCTGGCGGGCATTCCGGGGTCCGGTTCAAGGATTCCCGCGGCACTCCCCCGACGATTGTTCTGACCCTGGTGGTCCGTGGCCGGTGTATCCATGGAATGCCTCCGCTTGCTCCATCGCCTGCGCTGAACTCTTGAACGTTCATCCTATGTCCGGCCCGGTGGGGGCTCGCGGAACATAACAGATTGCGACCGCGAGTCAGTCTCAGGGACCGGCCTCGGTTGTCGTGAGTCAGCCGGCCGACGTCAGCCCGCGAACCGTCCCGCGGGTTGGCCGGGAGCCGCCACGCGCACCGAATACAAGGAACCGGCGGTGGGCTGCACGTCGTTCGGCAGGTTCTCGCGCGAGGTGGTGATGTACAGGGTGCGCAGGTCCTGACCGCCCAGTGTGCACGCGGTGGTCTGCTTGGCTCCCACGCTCACCACGGTGTCCAGGGTGCCGTCCGGGAGGTAGCGATGGACCTGCCCGGCACCGTTGAGCGCTACCCAGACGGCCCCGTCCGAGTCCACCGTCAGCCCGTCCGGGTTGGCCGACACGCTGGCGGGTTCGTACTCTTCGTCGTCGTCCCAGGCGCCGGCCGCGGCGTCGTCGTCGACAACCGGTGAGACGAAGGTGCGGCGATTGTGCAGGCCGCTCGCCGCGGACCAGTCGAAGACCGAGACCTCTCCCGTGGGGGTGTCGTTGTAATACGCGAGCGAACCGTCCGGGGACCACGCGATGCCGTTGGAGATCGTGACGTTCTCGAGCACCGGTTCCCAGTCCAGGTCCGGTGAGACCCGGTAGAGCGTGGCCGAGCCATCGGACTGGTCGTAGGCCATGGACCCGATGTAAAAGGTGCCGTCCGGGGCGATCCCGCCCTCGTTCATCCGAATCTCCGGTGATGTCCACAGAGTGATTTCCTGCTCGGGATTGCCGGCGGCGTCCGTGAGGAGCACCCCCCGCTCCACGGCAATGATCTGGCCGCCATTGACGCGCGGGCGCACGCACGCCGCCACGGATCCCACGTGCTGCCTGCGCGGCTGCTCGTCACGACCGAACGTGAGAATGTCCCCGGCGAGCATGTCCACCCACGCCAGGCCACCCCACTCGGGGCTCCAGCAGGGGCCCTCGCCGTGGTAGACCCAGCTGGGCGTCAGCCGCTGCGCGCTGAGCCGGTTCATCGCTCGGACCTGCGTAGCTCTTGGACGATCGGTACCGCCGTGGTGGGAATGCGGTCGCGGTCGTAGGTGATCTCCGTGTACCCGTGCGGGGTGGGGCGGCCTTGCTTGTCCAGGTTCACGAACACGATCTTGTCGATGCTCAGAATCAGCTCGCGCGTGATCATGTTCCGCACCTGCGCGCGCATGGTCAGCGACGTGCGGCCGAACTTGGTGGCGGACAGGCCCATCTCGATGATGTCGCCCTGCACGGCGGAGGACACGAACTCGATCTCGGACATGTACTTGGTCACCGCGCGCTGATTGCCCAGCTGCACAATCGCGTAGATCGCGGCTTCCTCGTCGATCCAGCGCAACAGCGACCCGCCGAACAGGGTGCCGTTGGCGTTGAGATCTTCGGGCTTGACCCATTTTCGGGTGCGGAATGTGATGTCCGTGTTCGGCTGCATAAGTTCAGCTTAGTGAGCTCGCGCGGCAAGGTCGCGGGTTTCGGGCGTCGTCGTCGTTTCTCAGCCTCGGACCAACTGGCGGATGGCCACCTTGTCGAGCTTTCCGGAACCGTTGCGGGGCACTTCTGCCACGGTGACCAGGTCCTTGGGGAGTTTATAGCGCGCCAGGCGGTCACTGCAGAACTGTCGAAGCTCCGCGATGGACGGAACCTCGTGCCCGGGTTGCGGCTGCAGGACGGCCACGATGCGCTCACCCCACTCCTCGTCCGGGGCTCCCACCACCGCTGCGTCCGAGATGTCCGGGTGCTCGGCCAGAACTCGTTCGATTTCCGCGGGGTACACGTTCTCCCCTCCGGTGATGATCATGTCCTTGAGGCGATCCACGATGTAGTAGTAACCGTCCGGATCGCGATAGCCGATGTCCCCGGTGTGGAACCAACCGTCCGTGAAGGCTGCGGCGGTGGCGCCCTCGTCCTCCCAGTACCCGGTGGTGACGTTGGGCCCGCGCACCCACAGTTCGCCGCGCGTGTCGGGTTCGGTAACGGGCTCACCCGTGCCCGGGTCCACGATCCGCACCTCGGTGTACAGCATGGGCATACCCGCCGAACCTGCCTTCTCATAGGTGAGTTCGGTGGGCAGGTAGGTCGCGAACGGGGCGGTCTCCGTCAGACCCCACGCCTGCTGGACGGGCACGTGCTTGGACTCGAACAAGGAGATCACCACGGGCGGCACCGGGGCACCGGCGCAAATCAGGGCGCGCAGGGAGTCCAGTGTGGATCCCTCGAACTCGGGATCGTGGGTCAGCGCGAGCAACATGGCCGGGACGAAGAAGGCGCTATTCACGCCGTAGTTCTCGATGTCCGCGAGCACCTGAGACGGCACGAACCCGCGGCGGACCACCGTGGTGTTGCCGCGCACCAACGCACGGACCGTGAACGAGTTGAGCGCACCAATGTGGAACAAGGGCGCCACGGCGTAGTTGATGTCCCTGCGGCGGGTGTCCACGAGTGAATCCACGTTGAACGCGTTCCAGAAAATATTGCCGTGGCTCAGTCCCACCCCTTTGGGCTTACCCGTGGTGCCGGAGGTGAACATGAGGATCGCCAGGGTGTCGTCCGTGGTCTCCACCGGTTCGCCGAGTTCGGTGCCCTCCGCCCGCTGCACAAAACCACTCAGCGGGATCCAGTGCTCGGCGACTTCGAGGCCGGCGTTGAGCGGCGCCGCGGGATCGTCATCGATCAGGACGGTTTCGGTCCGGAAAGGCCACCCCGGATTTTCCTGGCCGGCGGAGTCCTGGGTGCCCAGGGCGGCGTCGACCACCGGGACGTGACCGGGTTCTACGATCATCACGCGAGGTGCGGAACGTACCAGGAGCTCGCCGACCTCGCGCGGGGCAAGGCGGAAATTGAGCGGCTCGAAAACACCGCCCAGCCACCAGGTGGCAAACATGGTGCGCAGGAACATTTCGGAGTTCAGGCCCAGGTACACCACGCGGTCGCCTTCACCCACGCCCGACGCCGCCAGGCTCGCCGCGAGTTCGCGCGCATTGGCCGCGAACTCGTCGTAGCTGAAGGTGCGGCCCTCGTAAATCACGGCCGCCAGGTCGCGACTGTACCGCTGGTTGAAGAGCAGGCCGCGGACGGGATTGATGTTGACCGGGTGGGACACGGATGATCTCCTGAAATAGAGGACAATCTCCATCGTTGATGTTATCAACGAGTGATGCACCTCACGGTAGCAACACCCATGACGTTCCGGAACCGGGCTTTGATATCGGAAACGTACTGATTCGTCCCGTTGCCGTGTGAGCATCCTCGATCCGCGGGAAGTTCCTCCGTCCGCTCGGGCAACAACCGGCTGAAAGACGCGCTGTTCTGCTCCGCCTGGATCGCCTCGAACCACGACCCACGGCCGATGACCGCCCGACGTCTCGCAGGGCACGGGCACGAGGAGTCTGGGCCGTTGCCGCATATCCTTGGTGACATGCCCTCGTCCTCACGCCGCACGGATTCTGCCGACGCAGCCGCTCCGGCGATCATGCACCGCAGCTTCACCGGTGCCTGGCAGTTGCTGGGCGTGGCCGCGACCGCGCTGGCCGTGGGGATCGCCGAATTCTTCGCGTGGCTGACCGGGCCCTTGGGGTCCCCCCTGACCGCGGTGGGCGGAGTCGTGGTGGACTCTGTCCCCGCGCCCGTCAAGGACACCGTGATCGCCGTGTTCGGCACCGGTGACAAGATTTTCCTGTTCGTGATGATGGCCGTGGGGCTCGTGGTACTGGGATTGCTGGTCGGCATCGCGGAGCGGAGACGGCGCCGCACGGGTATCGCGGTCCTCGCCGCGCTGGGGCTGGTCGGGCTGGTCGCCGTGATGACCCGAACGGGCACGGACGCGGTCAACGCCGTCCCCGTCGTTGTCGGCACCGGCGTCGGCCTCGCATTCCTCAGCTACGCGGGTGGCCGTGCGGCAGCGCCCGCGGCCGATGACCCGCTGGATCGCCGTAAATTCCTCCAGCTGTCCGCGGGAGCACTGACCCTGGGCGTGGTCGCGGGCGCAGTGGGGCGATGGGCGGTGTCGGCGGCCCGGAAAGTCCCCGACATGCGCGCCGCGCTGAGCATCCCTGCCCCGGTCGCTCGCGAGGCCATCCCCGCCGGGACCCAGGTGCCAGTCGCCGGCACCGAGCCGTGGTTGACCCCCGTCGAGGACTTCTACCGGATCGACACCGCACTGAGCGTCCCCCATCTCGACGTGAGCCAGTGGCGGCTGCGCATCCACGGGATGGTGGACCGGGAGATCGAGCTGACCTTCGACGACCTCATCGGGCGTCCGCTGCACGAACGCACGGTGACGCTCGCGTGCGTGTCCAATCAGGTGGGCGGTGACCTCGTGGGAAACGCCGTGTGGACCGGTGTGCCGTTGCGAGAAGTGCTCGCGGAGGCCGGAGTGAGCCCGGACGCGGACATGGTGCTCTCGACGTCCGAGGACGGTTTCACGGCCGGGACACCCCTGAGCGCCCTCATGGACGAAAACCGCACCGCCATGCTTGCCGTGACCATGAACGGAGAGCCGCTGCCCTTCGAGCACGGCTATCCGGTGCGCATGGTGGTTTCGGGTCTCTACGGGTACGTCTCCGCGACCAAATGGCTCGTGGATCTCGAGGTCACCCGCTTTGACCAGGCCGAAGGCTACTGGACGCCCCGGGGTTGGTCCGCGGAGGGGCCCATCAAGATGTCCTCGCGTATCGACGTCCCCCGAGAAAACGCGAGCGTGGACCCCGACACGACCCTCGCGGGCAGCGCGTGGGCCCAGAACACGGGAATCACCGCGGTTCAGGTGCGGGTGGACGGCGGGGAATGGAGGGACGCGACCCTCGCCGCGGTGCCGTCCGAAGACACCTGGCGGCAGTGGTCCGTGCGCGTCACCGATCTTCCAGCCGGTTCCCATACCGCCGAGGTCAGAGCCGTGGACGCGGACGGTCAGGTGCAGACCTCGGAGCAGGCACGTCCCGACCCCAACGGTTCCTCGGGCTGGCACGAGCGGGTCTTCACCGTGCGCTCCTGATCACCCGCTCACCGGGTGGGTGCGTCGAGCACGTGGCTGTGATCCGGCCACGTGGATGCGCGCCGGCCCGTGATCGGTCATGATGCCTGCATGGCCACTTCTTCGCCCACACACTCCATGAGGCCCCCCGAGGGTAGTACCCGGTTACACCGCAAGGTGCTGATCGTGCTTGCCACCGGACAGATCTTGGGCGGGCTGGGCGTGGGCGCCACCTTGGCACTGGGTGCACTCCTGGTGAGCGAGGTCTCCGGTTCCAGTGCGCTGTCCGGGCTGGCGGCCACCATGAACACCCTGGGCGCGGCAATCCTGGCCATTCCATTGGCCCGCCTCGCCCAGCGGCGGGGGCGGCGGATCTCGCTGACCACCGGAGCACTGGTGGCAATTCTTGGTGCGTCCGTGATTATCACGGCCGCGGTTCTCGGATCGCTTCCCCTGCTGTTGCTCGGCATGGGGTTACAGGGTGCGGGCATTGCGCTGAATTTGCAGTCCCGCTTCGCCGCAACGGACCTGGCCCCGCAGAAGACTCGTGCCCGGGATCTGTCTTTGATCGTGTGGTCCACCACGATTGGTTCCGTGGTGGGACCCAACCTCTTCGAACCCAGTGAGCTCCTGGGCCGGGCCCTCGGACTTCCCCAGTTCACCGGTGGGTTCCTGATTGCCATGGCCGCACAGGTCCTGGGTGCGGCGGTCTATTTCCTGGGGCTGCGCCCGGACCCGCTCAAACTCGCACTCGCCCGGGGTGCCGCCATCAAGAACAAGCCCGGTCCCGCCGGTGGATTCGGGAGTCTACGTTCCGTTCCGGCTGCTCGCCGGGCTGTCCTGATCGTGGCGCTCTCCCACGCCGTGATGGTGGCGGTGATGTCCATGACGCCCGTGCACCTGACCAGCCACGGTGCCGCTCTGTCGCTCGTGGGGCTCACCATCAGCCTGCACGTGGCCGGTATGTATGCGCTGTCCCCCGTTTTCGGGTGGCTCGCGGACAAAATGGGCCGCGCGCAGACCGTACTTTTGGGACAGGCGATTTTCGCCGTCGCACTGTTGCTCACGTTCTTGGGCGCAGAAAACCAGACCCTGGTGCTGACCGCCCTGATCTTGCTGGGTCTCGGTTGGTCCGCGTCCACCGTGGCGGGCTCCACCATGGTCACGGAATCCGTTCCGGTGCAGGACCGGCCGGGGCTGCAGGGCACCTCGGACCTGGTCATGAACTTGTGCGGCGCTCTGGGCGGGGCGATGGCGGGGCCGATCCTGGCATTGGTCGGTTTCTCCGGGCTGGGCCTGGTGTTCCTGGCGGCGGTACTGGTGGTGACGGTGGTGGCGGCGAAAACTCTCCGCGCCACTCGCGTCACCCGCGCCGCCATCTGATCCTGCCTTACTGCACGGTAGGCCGTCCTACTCCGCAGTAAGGCCGCACCAGATGGCTCGCCAGGGGCATCCCACCCGGAATCATCCCAGATAGAACCCGCCGTCCGAGGTGAGCACCTGACCGACGATCCACGCGCCATCGTCCGTGGCGAGCCAGCTGATGAGGTTGGCCGGATCATTGGGGCGACCGAAGCGCCCGAACGGCTGGCGAGCCAGCAACTCCTGGATGCCGTCGAGGGAACGGTCCGTGGCATCGGGAGACAGGTAACCGGTGTCCACCGGGCCGGGATTCACGGTGTTGAGCACGATACCCAGTTCGAGCAGTTCCGCGGCCACGGTGGCGGTCACACCCGCGAGCGCGGCCTTACTCGTGGCATAGGCGACTTCGCCTCGCATGGGCCCGTGCCCCTGCCCCGAGGTCATCCAAAACACGCGACCGGTCGGTTTGGTGAATTTCGGACCTTGATCGGTCCGCACTCGATCACCGGGACGCGCGGCCTCGGTGGGTGCGTCGGCCTTCAGCAGCGCGAAGGCTCGCGTCAGCAACAGGGTGGAGCGAGTGTTCGTGGTCCAAAACGCGTCCAGCGCCTCGGGCGTCATGTCCAGAATGGACCCGTCTCCGCCGCTCTTGGCGTGATTGCACACCAGAATGTCCAGGGAGCCGGTGAGCGCGTGCGCGGCGTCGATGAGCGACTGGATTTGCCCCGTGTCCTGCAGGTCCGCGCTCTTCTCGCCCAGCACGGCACCCTCGGTGAGTTCGGCCCGCACTTCGCCGACGACGCCGCTCAGGTCGTCCGCGCCCCACGGCTGGTCCTCGTCGTGCGGGCCGTAGTGGTGGATGAACACGCTGGCGCCCAACCGAGCGAAGGCGCGGGCCACGGCGAACCCGATCCCGCGGCGTCGTGACACCCCGGTGACAAGCGCGGTTTGCCCGGACAGCGGAAGTGCCGCTCGCGAAACGCTCATGGCCCCATCCTTCCAGGATCATTTCCCGGGATACCAGCGCCGCCCTTGCAGGTTCACGTGGTGAGAGTGGCGTACACCACGTAGTTGTCCCCGAAGTTACCGGTGGCGGGATCGTAGCCGTCGCAGGTGATCAGCCGCAGCTCGGCCCCCGGGGTGTTGCCGTAGACCTTCAGGGTGGGGAATTCGTCCTTCGCGTAGGCCTCCCCGCGATCGACCGTGAATGTAGCGGTGGTCCCGTCCTGCCGGGCAACTTCAATGGTGTCCCCGGCACGCAGTTGGCGCAGGTCTGCAAAGACTCCGGGGCCACCGCCCGTGGCGTTGACGTGGCCGAGCAACACGGCCGGGCCCCGCTCGCCGGGTGTGGGTGAGCCGTCGTACCAGCCGGCCGGGGACCCGGGAGGCTCCGGTGGGACCTCCAGGGAGCCGTCCTCGCGCAAGCCCAGGTGCAGTAGTTCGGACGTGGTGTCGGTGGCCGGGATCGACAGGGACTGCGGGTCCGATGCGGCCAGTACCTTTTGTGCGGGCCCGGAAGCGACTGCCGATGCGCCCGTGGGGCTGGGGACCGGCGTGGCTGCCGTGGGGCTGCCCGACGCCACGGGGACATCACCGGCAGCCCCGGCCTCCGGAGCGGCGTCGGCGGTGCAGCCGGTGAAGGTGAAGAGGGCAGCGATCGCCGCGCAAGCCATCAGGCCTGCGCGGCGATCTTTGCTCGAACCCGTCATGGGAGTCAAACTCCTTAGTGCCGGATCGGCATTCGAATCGGTCAGCTCCGGGCGCGGCGGTGAGCCACGAACATTCCGGAGGCGGCCAGCGCCATGGCACCGACACCGGCCGCGGCGATTCCAACTGTCGCACCGGTGTTCGTGTCCGTCTCCACGCCGGTGTCGGCTCCGCCGTCCGGCATGGCCTCCATCTGCGATGCCCCCAAGGTGCCGCACGCGGCCGGCAGGGTCGCGGCCAGAGGCAACTTAGGATCCAGACTGGACATCTTCTCAGCCGCAGCGGCCGGCATCTTCGCCGGGTCCACACCGTGGACGACCACAACCGCGGTGCCGTCCTTCAAGGACTGAGCGGTCTCCGCATTGAGATCGAAGGTCCGCTCATAGGTGTAGGAGCTACCGCCGGGGAAGCGGTCCACGGCCAGGGCGGAATCGGCACTCGTGTCACCCTCGGTCGTCAGGGACGTACCGATGTGACCGTAGAACGGATGGCCCTCGGGTGTGCTGACCACGCCGTCGCCGTCGGTGTCGGCGGTGGCCGGCGGGCAGACACCCTGAGCGCTGATGTGGATGTGCTGGGCGTGCGGGAACGGCCCGTCCATGAAGGTCTCCGCGGCACCGGTGACGTTGACCGTGACGGTGGCCTGGTTGCCGTGAACGTCGACCATGGCCTCACCTGTGGTGCCGGAGTTGTTCATGGTGTTC
>NZ_JAUNPE010000066.1:8777-13212 GCF_030536815.1 Kocuria sp. | reverse complement strand
TTCCAGTGCCCCGAGGACGAGAAGACCTACCTGCACCGCACCGGCCGCACCGGCCGCGCGGGCAACAAGGGTACGGCCGTCACGTTCGTGGACTGGGACGACGTCCCCCGTTGGCGCTTGATCGACAAGGCCCTCGAGCTCGGCATCCCCGAGCCCGTGGAGACCTACTCGTCCTCCGAGCACCTGTACACCGATCTGAGCATCCCCCGGGGCACCAAGGGCCGGCTTCCCAAGGCCCGCCGTACCCACGAGGGCCTGGACGCCGAGACCCTCGAGGACCTGGGTGAGCCCGGCAAGAAGGCTCGAAGCCCCCGTGAGGGTTCGGGTTCACGACGCCGCGGCACCGACTCCCGCTCGTCCGGCGCCCGCCAGGGTGGCCGGGGCCGCGGTGGCCGTGATCGCGATGAGAACTCGTCCGACTCACCCCGTCAGGCAGAGGACGACCAGCCCCGCGCGGAGCGTCAGAAGTCCGAACGAGAAAAGACCGTGGAGTCCACGGACGGGGGCCGCACGCGCCGTCGTCGTCGCCGTCGTCCGTCGTCTCAGAACCAGGGCCAAGGAAACGGCCGGCAGGGCGGCGCCCAGCAGGCGAGCCCCGCCGCCGAGTAGCGCGGTGTGTCGGTGAAGGACTCGTTCCGGTTCGATCCCCTCGGGGACAGCTGCATCATTGAGGGTGAGAACCTGGAGGTGCTCCGCGCTCTTCCGGACGAGGCCTTCACCGTGATCTACCTGGATCCACCCTTCAACACGGGGCGGGCCCAGGTGCGCCGGACCACCACCTCGATTCCCGTACCGGACGGGCAGGGTGATCGCGTGGGGTTCTCCGGCCGCTCGTACGAGACCGTCATGGGCCAGTTGCGCCGCTACGACGATTCGTTCGCGGATTATCTGGCGTTCCTGGAACCACGGTTGCTGGAGGCCCGAAGGCTGCTCACCCGTGACGGCACCCTGTACCTGCACCTGGATTACCGGGAAGTGCATTACGCCAAGATCATGCTGGACGCATTGTTCGGGCGCGCCAGTTTTCTCAACGAGATCATCTGGGCCTATGACTTCGGCGGTAAATCCACCCGGAAGTGGCCCTCCAAGCACGACACGATCCTGGTGTACGTCAAGGATCCCAAGAACTACCACTTCGATTCCGCCGAGGTGGACCGGGAGCCCTACATGGCGCCGGGGCTGGTCGGACCCGAGAAGGCCGCACGCGGCAAACTGCCCACGGATGTCTGGTGGCACACCATTGTCTCCCCCACCGGCAAGGAAAAAACCGGCTACCCCACTCAGAAACCCGTGGGCATTGTGCGGCGCATGATTGCGGCGTCCTCACGCCGCGGGGACTGGGTGCTGGATTTCTTCGCCGGTTCCGGAACCACGGGGGCCGCGGCCACGTTGCTCGGCCGCAAGTTCGTGTGCGTGGACGTGAACCCGGAGGCCGTGGAGGTCATGACGGAACGGCTCCCGGGGACTGCGGTCCACACGCTTTGACGCGGCGGTCGCGCTCGCATCCGGTGTTCCCACGCCCGGTGTTCCCCCGGTCAGCACGGTCACCCGGCGCGGACCCGATCCGCGCGGACAACCTACGGCCAGCGCACCTTGATGTCCGAGGTGGCTTGCTCGCTAATGCGGGTCAGCGATTGCACCGAGGTCGAATTCTCACCCAGAAGATTGGGTTTGCCCTTGCCGTGGTAGTCGCTGGAGCCGGTCACGATCAGGTCGTGATCGGCGGCCATCTGCATCAGGATGGCCCTCGTCTCGTCCGGGTTGTCCCGGTGGGCGACCTCCAGCCCGGCCAGCCCGGCGTCGATCATCGCGTGGAAATCTGCTTCGGTGGGAATCCGGCCGCGCGTGGGTGCCATGGGGTGGGCGCACACCGGAACACCCCCGGCGGCGCGGACGAGCTTGATGGCTTCCACCGGATCCATGGTCGTGTGCCGCACGTAGTACGGCGAGCGTCCGGAGAGAATGTCGAAAAACGCGGCGGAGCGGTTGGACACGATCCCCAGTTCCACCAGGGCGTCCGCGATGTGGGGGCGACCCACCGTGGCGTCCGCACCCATGTGGCGCTCAACGTCTCCCCACGTGATGTCGTAGTCCGCCGAGAGCAACTCGACCATGCGCCGAGCGCGGGTCAGGCGCCCGGTACGCGAGGACTCCAATGCCGTCAGCAGTGGCTCGTGGGTGGGATCGTGGAGGTAACTGAGCATGTGCACCGAGACCCCGTTGGACGTGGTGCACGTGATTTCCATCCCCGGGACAAAGGCCAGCCCCAGCGCCACGGCGGTGTCACCGGCTTCTTGCCACCCCGCAGTGGTGTCGTGGTCGGTCAACGCGAAAACGTCCAGACCGGCTGCCTTGGCCGAACGAGCGACGTCTGCGGGGGTCTCGGTTCCGTCCGAGGCAATGGAATGGGTGTGAAGGTCGATGCGCATCACTGGCAACGATACCCGCAGGCCCGCATTTGACCCGCGTGGCACCATGGAAGCAACGATTGCAGCGATCCAGCGCACCAAGGAGATGAACACGTTCATGAGCGCAAGCTCCCAACACGTAACCCCGTCCGCCGCGTCCCAGGACTCCGAGGAACAGCCCCTCGAACAGCGCGTGGACAACCGTTCGCAACGCCCGGACACCGAGGCCTTCCGTGCATTCATGGCCTCCGGCTGGGCCGCCCCGGAAACCACGAGCACCCCTCGTTCCGAGGTGGCCGAGTACGCCGCGGCCCGCCGGGCCAAGCTGTCCCGGTTGTTCCCGGGCGAGCGCCTGGTGATTCCCGCCGGCGCCCCCAAGGTGCGTTCCAACGACACCGACTACCGCTTCCGCCCGCACTCCGCGTTCGCCCACGTGACCGGCATGGGTGTGGACCACGAGCCCGAGGCCGTACTGGTCATGGAGCCCACCGAGGACGGCCGGGGAGACAACGGCAGTGGCCACGTGGCCACCCTGTATTTCCACCCGATGGCCGGCCGTGATTCGGACGAGTTCTACGCGGACGCCAAGAACGGTGAGTTCTGGGTGGGTCCGCGACCGACCCTGCGCCAGCTCTCCGAGGAGTTCGATCTGCCGGCCGAGGATCTCTCCGGCCTCGAGGATGCCGTCACGGTCAACGCCGGCAACGCCGCCCTGGGGGGTATGAGCATCCGCCTGGTGCGCGATGTGGACCTGAACATGGATGCCCTGGTGGACACCTCACGCCTGAATACCGGTGTGGACCTGGAACAGTCCGACGCCAAGGACGCCAAACTCACGGAGGCCCTGAGCGAACTGCGTCTCATCAAGGACGACTACGAGATCGGCCAGTTGCGCCGGGCCGTGGACGCCACCATTCGTGGTTTCGAGGACATTGTCGCGGTGCTTCCCCGAGCCATGGCTGGCGAGCGCGGCGAGCGCGTGGTCGAGGGAGCGTTCTTTTCCCGCGCCCGGTTGGAAGGTAACGATCTGGGCTACGACACCATTGCGGCGTCGGGCAACAACGCCACGGTGCTGCATTGGATCCGCAACAACGGGTCGGTCAAGCCCGGCGAGATGATCCTGGTGGACGCGGGTGTGGAGGCCGAGTCGCTCTACACCGCGGACCTCACGCGCACCCTCCCGGTGGACGGCAGCTACACGGAGATCCAGCGCACGGTCTACCAGGCCGTCCTCGACGCCGCCGACGCCGCCTTCGAGACCGCCGTACCCGGCAACAAGTTTCGCGACGTCCACGCGGCCGCCATGAGGGTGCTCGCCCTGCGGCTCGAGGAATGGGGGCTGCTGCCGGTCTCGGCGGACGTGTCCCTGTCCGAGGCAGGCCAGCACCACCGCCGTTGGATGCCCCACGGCACCAGCCACCACCTGGGACTGGACGTTCACGACTGCGCACAGGCCAAGCGCGAGCTCTACCTGGATGCGGTGATCGAACCCGGCATGGTGTTCACGATCGAGCCCGGACTGTACTTCAAGGCCGAGGACCTCTCCATCCCCGAGCAATACCGGGGCATGGGCGTGCGCATCGAGGACGACGTGCTGATCACCGAGAACGGCAACGAAAACCTTTCCGAGGCCCTGCCCCGCTCCCCCGAGGACGTGGAGATCTGGATCCAGGGGATCTGGAGCCGCTCGGCCACCGCGTGAGCGACATGACAACGGCGGTGGGGCACTCTCGAAAGAGTGCCCCACCGCCGTTGTCATCCCCTGGCGCGAAGCGTCCGGCCACGAATGCTGTGCGAGTTGTTACCGATCGGATGTTCGTTCAGCATCGGGAGAGTCCTGAGATGCGGGACGGTCCGTGGACCACGGTGCGTTGACCGCGGACGACCCCTGCTGCGGTTGCGGCTGGGCGGGTGCTTCCGGTTCGAGGCGGATGCCGTACTGCGGGCGGCCGTCCGGCAGGTCCGGGAACTTGGCGGAGCGGTTGGCGTCCTGGTGCTGCGGCGCTCCGCCGGCGGGCTGGCCCTGC
>NZ_JAUNPE010000066.1:0-8677 GCF_030536815.1 Kocuria sp. | reverse complement strand
GGCGGAGCGGTTGGCGTCCTGGTGCTGCGGCGCTCCGCCGGCGGGCTGGCCCTGCGGCGCGGGTCCGTTCGGCCGGCTCTGCTGCTGCTGCGGCGCTCCGCCCTGCAGCTCCGGCCCCGCAGGCCAGCCCTGCTGACCCTGCTGGGATCCCGGTTGCCCGCCGTGTGCTCCGGGGTATCCCCTGGGCGCGTTGGGATTTTGCGGCCCGGGTCGGCCCTGCTGTCCGTATTGGCCCTGCGGACCCCACTGCCCCTGGGGCGGTCCCCACTGGCCTCCTTGACCGTTGGGTCCCTGCTGCGGCTGGTTCCACCCGCCTTGCTGCGGGCGCGGTCCGGGGGCTTGAGCAAGGGTGAGTCCACCCAGCACGTTGCGGGCCTCACCGGCGACTTCCGGGGCGGCAATGACCTCGTAGCTGCCGGCCACGATGCGGTTGGTCGAGGTGAAGTCCCGCTTTCCGCGCTGCATTGCGTACGTGATGGTGGCCAGAAGCATCCAGAAAGCACCACCCATGATGATGGGCAACAGCAATGCCTGGGCCAGATCCATGCCGCCCAACAGCGACATCAACAAGCCGAAGAACGCACCGAACACCACGCCGTTGAGGGCGCCCTGCAGCGCCACCTTGGGATAGGACAACCGACCGGTCACCTGCTCCACCGACTTGAGGTCACTGCCGATGATGGAGACCTTGGCGACCTCGAACTGTTGGTCCGCCAGGTAATCCACGGCCTTCTGCGCATCCGCGTAGCTCGTGTACCGGGCGATGGCTTCACCGCGGGGAATCTCGGCGGTGGCGGATAATGTCATGGGGCCTCTGGACGAATAGCTCATGCATTGTATTCTCGCGTAGTTTCCCAGGAGGCCGCAGGGAAACAGCTGAAACATCGCGACCGGTGAACATCCGGGGGCATGTCATGGGAATCTCAACGGCGCGAATGCTGCTCAACTGTCCCCGTTCATTAGGCTGGGACAGTGAGCACAAACCTCTCCAAAATTTTCGTGGCCCGGTTGATCGGCCTGGACGTCTTCGACCCGCTCGGTGACCGACTGGGTCGATTGCGTGACCTCGTGGTGCTCCTACGCACCGGGGGCCGCGGTCAAACCATGGCGCGCCCCATCGTGGTGGGCCTGGTGGTGGAGGTACTCGGCAAGAAACGCGTGTTCGTCCCCATGACGCGTGTGACCAGCATTGACGCGGACCAGGTCATTTGTACCGGCCTGGTGAACCTGCGCCGGTTCGAGCAGCGTGGCGCGGAGACCCTGGCGGTCGGCGAGCTCTTCGATCGCACCGTGGTGCTGCTGGACGGCTCCGGCACCGCGACCATCGAGGACATGGCCATGCAGCAGGTGGGCAACCGCGGTGACTGGCAGATCAGCCAGCTGTTCGTGCGCCGCTCCGTCACCACGGGAGGTTTGATCCGGCGCCGCGGAGAAACGATGATCGTGGACTGGGAGGACACGGATGATCCCTCGAACGCCGGTCACCAGCCGGCCACGCAGTGGATCTCCCAGCACGACGAGGACCAAGCCGCGGACATCGCGGACGAGCTGCGCGGGATGCCCGAGAAGCGCATGCTGGAGATCGCCGCGGAGCTGCAGGACGAGCGCCTCGCAGACGTGCTGGAAGAATTACCCGAGGAGCATCAGGTCTTCATCCTCACCAACCTGGGTAATGACCGCGCCGTCGCGCTGCTCGAGGAAATGGACCCCGACGACGCCGCCGATCTGCTCAACGAGCTGCCGCCCGAAGAAGCAGAGAAGTTCATCACCATGATGGAACCGGAGGACGCCGAGGACGTGCGTCGGCTGCGTACCTACGAGGAAGGCACCGCCGGCTCACTCATGACCCCGGTGCCCATTGTGCTCTCGCCGGAAGCCACCGTGGCCGAGGCCCTGGCGCATATCCGTCAGGAGGAGATCATTCCCGCGGCCGCCTCCGCCGTACTGGTGTGCCGGCCCCCGTTGGAAACCCCCACCGGAAAGTACCTGGGACTGGTGCACACCCAACGACTGTTGCGCTATCCCCCGCCCGAGGCGATCGGTAACCTGATCGACCGATCGATCGAACCGGTCTCCGATCAGGCCTCACTCGAAGACGTGGCCCGGGAACTGGCCTCCTACGACCTCACCATCCTGCCGGTCGTCAATGACGCGAACCGGTTGGTGGGGGCAGTGACCATTGATGACGTGTTGGACGCGTTGCTGCCGGATGACTGGCGCACCTATGACGACGGCACCCCGATCCGGAAGGTGGGTAAGCGGTATGAGTGAACCCAAGCGCAATTTCTCGTCGCAATACTCCCCCGTGCCGTTGGACCAACCGCGGGAGCACCGCCGGAACTTCTTCCAGCGCGTCCGCCCCAATCCGGATTCTTTCGGGCAGTTGACCGAAACCTTTGCCCGCTGGATGGGCACCCCGCAGTTCCTCATGTGGATGTCGATCTTCGTGTTCGTGTGGCTGGGCTGGAACACGCTGGCACCCGAAAGCATGCAGTTCGACCCGCGCGCGCTCAACTACACCCTGCTGACGCTGATGTTGTCCCTGCAGGCCTCGTACGCCGCGCCCCTGCTGCTCCTGGCGCAGAACCGCCAGGACGACCGCGACCGGGTGGTGGCGGAGGAGGACCGCAAACGCGGGCAACAGAACCTCGCGGACACCGAGTACCTGACCCGGGAGATCGCCGCCCTGCGTATTGCGCTGCGCGAAGTGGCCACCCGGGACTACGTGCGCTCCGAACTGCGCTCCCTGCTCGAGGAGATCCTGGAGGCGCAGGAGAACACCAAGACCGAATCCGGCGAGTCCGACAAGGGCCCCAAGAAGGAGCCCGGTCAGGGCAAGAAGAAGTCCAAGAACCAGCCGCCCACCACGGCCGTACCCGTGGTCGCGCGGGCAACGGAGGGAAAGGATTCATGAGCGACTCCCCCATTGATCCCCGACTGCGCGGCGCCCTCGACAAGGTCATCGACCCGGAACTTCGCCGGCCGATCACCGAGCTGGGCATGGTCCAGTCCGCCCGCGTGGACGGTACCACGGCGCACGTCACCATTCTGCTGACCGTCTCCGGGTGCCCCATGCGCGGCACCATTGAAACGGACGTCACCGAGGCGCTGGGCGCCGTCGGCGGCGTCACGGACGTGTCCGTGGACGTGGGTGTCATGACCCCGGCCCAGCGTGAGGAACTGCAGGAGACGCTGGGCCACCGCAAGGCCAACCCGTTCGCCGATCCCCACAACCTCACCCGCGTGCACGCCGTGACCAGCGGCAAGGGCGGTGTGGGCAAATCGAGCGTGACCGTGAACATTGCGGCCGCGCTCGCCGCCATGGGCCGTACCGTGGGCATCGTGGACGCGGACATCCACGGGTTCTCGGTCCCGGGACTGCTCGGCATCACCCAGCCGCCCACGCGCGTGGGCGACATGATCCTGCCGCCGGTGGTCGAGGTCCCCGTCGATCTCACCACGCCCGCTGACGACGCCGCCCCCGGTGCCTCCCGGCGCCGGGCCGAGCGCGGGGTGATCAAGGTGATTTCCATCGGCATGTTCGTGGACCCTTCCCAGCCTGTCGCGTGGCGCGGGCCCATGCTGCACCGCGCCGTGGAGCAGTTCCTCACGGACGTCCACTTCGGCGATCTCGATCATTTGTTGCTGGACCTACCCCCCGGCACCGGCGACATTGCCATTTCGGTGGGCCAGTTGCTGCCCAACTCGGGAGTCCTGGTGGTCTCCACACCGCAGCACGCGGCCGTGACCGTGGCCGAACGCTCGGGCGCGCTGGCGCAGCAGACCGATCAGAAGGTCACGGGCGTGGTGGAGAACATGTCCGCCATGGTGCTCCCGGACGGAACCCGCATGGAAGTCTTCGGCTCGGGCGGCGGCGCAACCATTGCGGCGTCGTTGACCGAACGTTTGGGCTACGACGTGCCCCTGCTGGGCGAAATCCCGCTGGACGTCACCGTGCGCGAAGCCGCTGACCGCGGCGAACCCGCCGTGTGGGCCAACCCCGAGTCCCCGGCCGCCCGGCACCTGTGGGAGGTGGCCAGGGCCCTGGACGAGCAGGGCCGTGACCTGGCCGGTCGTAGCCTGGGCATCACCGTGCGGGGCTGACTCCGCTTACCGAACCGAAGGACCCGGGCTCCGGCTGCTGTGCCGGAGCCCGGGTCCTTTCCCGTGGCCACTCACGTCCGCGAGCGGCTCAGGTGGCTTCCGTGTCGTACGGGGCGCGCTCCCCCGGCTCGAGGCGACGGGCCACCGGCACCGCGGGCGACGCCGCTTGGTACTCGGGTGTCTGCGGTTCGTCCTCTTCCATGAGCGCCTCGCGCACGATCACGCGAGGGTCGTACTGGCGCGGGTCGAGTTTGCGCCAGTCCACGTCCGTGAATTCGGGGCCCAGGGTTTCCCTGAGATCGTCTTTGGCGCCGGTCGCGTAACGTCTCAGGGACTTGATCATGTCCTTGAGTTTCTCGGCGTACTCGGGCAGCCGTTCGGGACCGATGACCACCAGGGCCACCACCAGGATGAGGATGGCTTCTCCGCCAGAAATGCCGAACACTAACTGAACCTACCAACGCCATCTGACGCGAACATGAACGCCGCGTTCATCCAATAATTTCCCGCAGCCCGTCAAGCACCGTGGTGCCGAATCCATCCGGTTCGGAACCCACCATCGTGACGCGGCCTCGTTCTTCCGCGGCTACAAGGGTAAGGGTACGCGACAGTGTGGACGGGGATGCGTCAGTCGTGACCGTGTACACGACGTCATCTCGAGCCATGACCGCCCGCCAGGGTTCCGAGCGGACAACCCACAATTGCGTGCCTTCCACGGCGGACTCATGCAGGCCCTCCGCACTCACCGGCAGACCCGTGGCACCGTCCACGGGGTTATTCGGATTCACCTCACCGCGTTGCTCGATGATCTCCACACTGTGCTGGTCGTTCACCAGCGTGATCACCACCATGGGCTGACCCGCGATCTCACCCTGGACCATGGATTCCACCTGGTAGCCCTCGGAGGCGAGGGACGGTAAGGTCCAGCCTTCGGCACGCAGGGACTGCGCATCCGTTTCCGTGGCGGTCTTGATCATCCCGTGGCTCCCGTTCCAGGCAGCGGCCGCCGGTGGTGTATTCACACCACCGGATGAGTTCAACTTGTTACCCACCGACCACCCGACCCCCACGAGCAGTGCGGTGGTGACGCACAGTGCCACGGTGGTCGCAAAAATCACCGTGCGACGATGCGGTGCCCGACGAGCCCGGGCGACGTTTCGATACAGCGAGCTCAGCGTGGTCTCCCCCTCCCGCAACATGTTGGTGGATCGTTGTAATGAGTCATTGGCTCGACGTTGTCATTCTGAGCGCTCAAGCTGACAGGGTTCTGGACGGTCGCGGGAAACTCTCCGGCCCCGGGTCCGGTCGAGCCGGCGCCCGCGATAAGCTGAACCAGCAATACCGCACCGGCACACCTACCGCGGGTCAGGACCACCAGGGAAGCAGCGAAGGGCACACTAACGTCCATGAGTACGGATAAGACCACCAGCTGGGCCTACTGCGAGGCTTATGCCACGGATGACGAAACCGCGTACCGTGCCCGGGAGCGCTCCCTCGCCCTCCGCCTGGACCCGGTCACCCCCGCCACGTCGGCGCTGCTGACGGTGTTGACGGCATCGGCGCGGCCGGCCACGGTGGTCGAAGTGGGTACCGGCGCGGGGGTTTCCGGGCTGTCCCTGCTGCGGGGAATGCCGGCCAACTCGGTGCTCACCACCATCGACACGGACATCCGCGCCCTGCGGGCGGCGCGTGACACGTTTCGCGAGGCCGGCTTCGAGACCAAACGGACCCGCACCATCTCCGGCGCTGCATCACTGGTCCTGCCTCGGTTGACCGAGAACTCTTACGACATGGTGTTCCTGGACGCAGACCGTGCCAACACCGCCGAATACGTGATCGAGGGTGCGCGTCTGCTGCGCCGCGGCGGCATGTTGGTCGTCAATGACGCCCTCCATCAGGACCGCGTGTCCCAGCCGGCCCACCGGGACGAAGAGACCGTGATCATGCGCGATGTAGTGCGCACCCTGCGTGGTGAGGACCGCTTGGCAAGCACTTTGCTGCCCACGGGCACCGGAGTGCTGTTGGCCGTACGGCGATGAACTGGCTGCCGGCGGCGCTTCGCCCGAAGCCCCTCGCGTTGGTGGGTCTCGGCGGCGCTACCGGGACATTGCTGCGCTGGGGCGTGGGCCACGCACTGCCCGGCCAACACGGGCTGCCCTGGGCCACTGTTCTGGTCAACCTGGCGGGCTCATTCGCGTTGGGTTTCCTCCTGGAAGTCCTGCTGCGGCGCAGCCCGGAGTCCGTTGCCGCCCGCGATCTCCGTCTGCTGTTGGGCACGGGTTTCCTGGGCGGGTTCACGACCTTCTCGACCTTCGCCATGGATCTCACGGGGCTGCTCACCGACGGGCGGGTGGATACCGCCTTGCTGTACGCCGGGTTGTCCCTGGTCGGTGGGACACTGGCTGCGGGTCTGGGCGTCCTGTTGGCGGCGCGGGGCGTCGCGGGTAGAAGAGCTTCTTCATGATGGCTCTGGTGCTGATGGCCTTGGGTGGCGCGGTCGGAGCCATGCTTCGCTTCGTGGTGGACGCCATGATCCGTCAGCTGTGGTCGGCTCGGTTTCCGGTCGCCACCCTGATCATCAACACCACCGGTTCTTTGGCCCTGGGTCTGATCACAGCCGGTGCCACCCCGGGGGGTGTGGACCCGGTGTGGTGTGCTGCGTTGGGCGTGGGACTGTGCGGTGGATTCACCACGTTCTCGACCGCCATGGTGGAAACCGTGCGGCTACTGGGTGAGCGTCGGGGGTTGGCCGGGCTCACGTACTTGCTGGGCAGCGCCGTCGTCTGTGTCATTGCCGCGGGTCTGGGGTCGTGGCTCGGTACCGTGTGGTGGTCCTGACCCACCCGGGAGACCATCTGAGATGATGAGCGGCCCGCGGTTCATGGCGTCAAGGGACCCCACCCAGCAACGAAAAATCTCGAGGGGCCACGCCGCGGTGTGGCCCCTCGAGATTTCTTGACGGTACGGAACCGGCCGTTACCCGGTCACCTTGGCAAGGCATTCGCGAAGCTCGGTGGCCTCGTCAGCCTTGAGTTCCACCACCAGGCGCCCGCCACCTTCCAGGGGGACCCGCATGATGAGGCTGCGCCCCTCCTTGGTGACTTCCATTGGTCCGTCACCGGTTCTAGGCTTCATGGCCGCCATGTATGAACTCCTCTTCGTGTGTACCTACGGCCTCCATCTTATCGAACACTGGCCGGCAACCGTGACCAACCCCACCCTCGACCGGCACCGCCTGTGTCGTTAGGGAGGATAGTCACCGCCGCCGGGCAGTTCTTTCCAGTGCCACAACCAGCCCACCCACACGAGCTGGAGAACGGCGCCGGTCACGACGAGTAGTGTCCGGTAGGCCTTGGACTCCGACACGTGGACCAGCGGCCCGGCCAACAAGGCCCACGGCAGCAGAAGTCGGAAAGTCGACGTCTGCGGGTGCAGCACCAGCAACAGGTACACCCCGTAGGCCGCGATCCACACTCTCGCGAAGAACGGCAGGGCCTCTTTCACCACCCTTGTTCGCAGCATGAGCACCACCGCGGCAACGAGGAGCACGGGTGCGACAACCCCCATGATCGGCCCGAAGAGGTTCACTCCCCGGTCCACCCACGGCAGGATCGGGATCACGCGGTTGTCCCCGCGCCAGGCCGTCTCGGTATCGGTGTAGGCGGTGAACTCTCCCGTGACGGCCCAGGCAATGGCGGGCCAACTCAGCGCAGCCGCGCATGCGATCAGGGCCACCACGAGCCAACGGTCCGCACATTGGTACCACCTACGCTCCCGACGCCGCACGCTCACCACACTGCGCCACAGCCACCACACGCCCAGGGCCGCGGCAAAGGCAACCCCGGTGGGACGGGTGAGCGCCATGAGCACGGTGAAAATCACTACCGGCAACGCCTTGCCCCGCAGCACCGCCAGGACGGCCAGGCTCAGAAACAGCAGATGCAGCCCTTCCGCGTACGGCGTCTGCAGCACCGGCGCCACCGGGTTGACGGCGAAAACCGCTACGGCCCACAGCGGTGCCTTGCCCACATTGTTCACCCAGCGCGGCTCGCGCAGGGCGGGAACGCCGTCGAAAATCTTGTAGAGCACGAGGGCCGCGCCGAAACCCGCGAGCAGCGAGACCGTGGCGGCCGTGAGCGCCCACCCGGTTCCCGTCAGAGCATCGATGCCGCGCACCAGCAGGGGGTGCACGGGGTAGAAGGCCCATTGATTTTGTTCCGCGTGCCCCAGGACATCGCGCGGGAGCTGAGCGGGGTACCCCTCCGCGAAGATCCGCCGGTACCAGTCGGAATCCCAGATGTCCACGAATTGCAGGTACCCCATGGCACCGTCTCCCCACGGACCGGGCCCCTGCTGACGGCCCACCACGGTGAACACGATCCAGCCCCACACGCGGGACAGCCCGTAGACCAGCACCACGGCGAGCCACCACGGGGTGATGTCCCAGGCGCGCCGCAGGGAGGCCGTGCGGACGGTGGAAACGGAGGTGCTGCTCATGCGCCGGAGCCGTTCGATGCGGCGTGCGCCTCGACCAGAATGCTCACCGCCTGCTCCACGCTGTCCGTGACGTGGA
>NZ_JAUNPE010000065.1 GCF_030536815.1 Kocuria sp. | reverse complement strand
GCGATCAAGCGCCTGGCCGAACCGGAAGAGGTCGGGGAGCTGATCGGCTTCCTCTCCGGTCCCTTCACGGGCATGGTCACCGGCGCCGCCTACACGATGGACGGCGGTTGGACGGCGTCCTGATCCGCGGCAGCGGCCGGTGGTCGACGACGCCGCGCCGGCACCATTGCAACGCGGCCGGCTCGGCGGCTCGGGAGCAGGTCCGGGAAGGCTTACTCCTCGAGCCCTGGGAGCCTTGATGTAAGGGAATTCCTCGGCCTCCCGGGGTAGATGTTCTTCCCGCCGCGGATCACCATGTCCTGATCCGCCCGGTGGTCTCCCCGTGGTTGCTGTCATCGCCAGACCTCACAGATCAGGCGAGGACGGTAACGACGTAGATACCCAGAAAGCCCAGAATGACTGTGGCTGCGGAGAGGCCGAGTACTCCGGGGACATCGGCGGCGACGCGTTCGGCGGTGATTCCGGAGGAGGCGCGGTTGTAGCGAGGCCGTTGGGTCAGGTAGATCGCCGTGCCGGAGATGACGGCGACGGCGAAGAGCGCGAGGACGAACAACCCGTGGTGGGAGATCCAGCGCAGGCAGATGGCGGCGGCGGCGATCAGTGCAAGCACCGTGCGCCCCCAGGCGAGGGTGGTCCGTTCGGGTTGCAGACCAGGGTCATCATGCGCTGGATCCAGTGTCCGTGCGCCCGGAGGTGATTGAGACGAGCTGTTCATCGAGTGGCCTCGGTCAGGTCTGCAGGACGAACACTACTAGGGCCCCGGAAGCGATGGCCCCTCCGATACCCAGCAGGGGAACGATCAGCGGCAACGGCAGAGGAGTTTTGTGCCGCATGCTGCGTTCCACCCCCGCCCAGCGCCAGGCGGCGCCGGCGCTGATGAGCACCCCGAGCAACAGCAGAACCACGGCCAAGAAAGTACGCATCGGCTCGGGAAAGAGATCCTCTGCAAATGCTTCCACCGCGATGCCCCCGGCCAAGAACGCCAGGGAGGTACGGATCCATGCCAGGAAGGTGCGTTCGTTGGCCAGGGTGAACCGCGGATCCGGCTCCGTCCCACCACCCAGCACGCGCACTGAGAAGCGGCGGCGGTCTTGTGCGGGCATTGGATCAGCCATGGAGTGCCCCCCTGGCTGCCCCTGGATGCCAGGCCGCACGCAACGTCCACACTGGTGGGGCCAAGACCGAGCTCTGAAGCATCAATTCGTCCGGGCCAGCGGCGTCAGGCGCAGGGGCATGCGGGCGAAGCCGCGCAGCACGTTGTGGATCCACGGGCTCGGCTCACCGGTGAGCTCGATCCGGTCCACTCGCGTGGCCAGCGCCTGCAGGACGAGTTCGATCTCGATTCGGGCGATGGGCTGGCCCACGCACTGGTGCAGTCCCATGCCGAAGGCTACGTGACCGGAGGCGCTGCGATCGAGGTCGAAGACATCCGCGTTCTCACCCCATTTGCGGGGGTCCCGGTTGGCTGCGCCCATGAACAGCAGGATCTTCGAGTCCGCGGGAATCCGGACGCCTCCGATCACGGTGTCGACCGTGGAAGTGCGGTGAAACATTTGGAATGGGGACTCGACACGCAACGCTTCATCGACGGCGAACTTGGCCAGCTTCGGGTTGGCTTTGAGCTTCTCCCACTGCTCGGGGTGCCGGGCGAGGGTGTAGAGCGTGTTCCCGATGCCGAAGATCGTGGTGTCGACCCCTGCGGAGAGCAGGGCGCGCACCAGCAGGGTGGCCTGTTCAGGGGCGATGCGTCCCTCCTCGGCGACCTTCCAGATGTCGGCGCCCAGACCGGTGATCGACAGGTTATCGCGGGCACAGCTGTCCATGATCCACGCGGCGACCTTCTCACCCTCGGTGAAGGCCTCGGCCCGGATCTCGTTGTCCGCGCCGAAGGCGTTGAACACCATCGCGCCGTAGGGAAGCAGGTTCTCCCGGCCTCCCGGGCGCAGGCCCACCGCGTCGGGGAACACCTTCAGGGGATAAGGCTCGGCGATGTCCTTGATGCCGTCGACATCGCCCTGGGCCACCACCCGGTCGGCGAGCTCCTCGGCGAAAGGGGCGAACTGTTCCCGCAGCCGGCGCATGGTGGACGGGGAGATGACCCCGGCCAGGCCCCGGCGCATCACGGTGTGCGTGGGCGGGTCGGACTCCAGGATCGAGGGCGGGCGCCACTCCGGTGCCTGGCGGATGTCCTTGGGACCGAGGCCGCCACTGGAGCAGTAGGACTCGAAGTCGGTGAGGATCTCGTAGACCCACTCGTAGCGGGTCACTGCGTAGCAGCCGTACTTCTCCAGCCAAACCAAGGGACCGGCGTCCCGGAGCTTCTCGTGTAGCGGGTAAGGGTCGGAGATGTTCTCGACGGAGAAGGGGTCGTCGGGCAGGGACACAGCCTCGTGCCTCGTAGCGGTGACAGTCATGGTGGCTCCTGTGGCGGGTCGGTGGTTCAGAGTTCCAGGGTGAGCTTGCGGCACCCGGCGGCGGCGCGGGAGACGCAGATCATCATGGCGTCGCCCGAGTGCTTCTCCTCCTCGTTGAGGATGGCGTCCCGGTGCTCGACCTCCCCTTCCACCACACGGGTTTCGCAGGTGCCGCACACCCCGGCGCGGCAGGAGGAGAGCACACGCACTCCGTGCTCCTCCACCACCTCCAGGACGGTGCGGTCCGGGGGCACGGTGACGGTCTTGCCCGTATCGGTCAGCTCCACTTCGAAGGGCTCGGCGCTGGCCCCGGCGTCGAGGTTGGCCGCGACGAAGCGCTCCAGGTGCAGAGCACCGGGGGGCCAGCCCATGCAGTAGTCCTCGATCACGCGCAGCAACGGTTCGGGTCCGCATGCGTAGACCAGCATCTTCGCCCGCGGCAAGGCCAGCAGACCCTCAAGATCGATGCGCCCGACCTCGTCCTCCGGGTAGAGCAGGACGCGGTCCCCGTATCTGGCCACGAGCTCATCGGCGAAGGCCATCGACGCCCGGCTGCGTCCGCCGTAGGCCAGTCGCCACTCGCGGCCGGCGGCTTCTGCTGCCTCGATCATCGACAGGATCGGAGTGATGCCGATGCCTCCGGCCACGAACAGATACTTCCGGGAGTCGATGAAGGGGAAGTTGTTGCGGGGTCCGTTGATGTGGACCGTGTCACCCTCGGCCAGATCCTCGTGCACGTAGGCGGAACCACCACGGGATTCCCGGGTGCGCAGCACCGACACCTGGATCCGGCTGCGGTCGGCCAGCGGCGAGCACAGGGAGTACTGGCGCATGTGGTGGGGCAGGATCAGATCGATGTGCGAGCCCGGTTCCCACTGCGGGAAATCGGAACCGTCGGGCAGGCGCAGAGTCACGCGGCGTACGCCGTCGGCCACGGTTTCGAGCTTCTCGACGAGGACTTCCTCGACCTCATGCCGGTAGCCGTTCGTGGGCTGTTCACGGACAGCGGGGGTGGGTGCGGTGTTCACGGTGGTCATGGTCCCTCCACTCAGGCGGTCACGGACAGCGAAGCGGACACCGCACGGTGAGCGCTCAGGCCGCCGTCGACGCAGACGTCGGTGCCATTGATCCAGGCGGCCTCCGGGCTGACCAGGAAACCAATGGCGTGTGCGATGTCGGCCGGCTGCCCGGCACGGCCCAGCAGGGCGACGGCACCCTCGACCTTGTCGCGACCGTGGTCCATCTTGAAGTCCTCCAGGATGGGGGTCTGGACGGGGCCAGGGCTGACCGAGACGACACGCGCCTTCCCCAGGGCAGAAGCGGCGGCCTCCAGACTCAGCCAGCGGACACACTCCTTGGAGAACCGGTATGAATTGCCGGTGACCTCAGGATCTGCGCCGGCCAAGTCGAGTGCCGCTTCCCGGTTCTCGACGGAGGTGAACGCGATGATCTGCTCGCGGCGCTCGGCCCAGCCGTTGGCCACGTTGGAGGCCAGGTTGACGACCACACCGCCCTGGACGAGCTTGGGCAGCAGGGCCCGGGTCAGATCCCGGACACCGAAGACGTTGACGGACAGCACCAGGCGCCACGGGGCGGTGCCGGGAACACCGGCGATGTTGAGCAGCCCGTTGATCCCCTCCGGGATCTGTCCGGCGGCCGCGGCAACACCTTCGGCCGTGGAAAGGTCCGCCTGGACGAAGGCCCCCGGGAACTCCGCGGCCGTGTTGCGATCCACACCGATCACCTCCGCGCCGGCATCGCGCAGAAGAGCTGCGGTGGCAGCACCGATACCGGAGGCTGCGCCGGTGACAACGAGAGTCTGTCCGTCGAGGGTCATGGACGTGGTCCTTCCAGAAGAGTGGCCCCCACACGCTCGAGAGATCCTTCGCGTGCGGTTCGGCTGGTTCGACTCCACTATGTGGTGTAACGCACTCCCGGTTCATCTCTTCTTTTCACTGGGTGGAAGATGGCGTGTGTCTGATCACAGAGTGGCTCGAAGCTGGGAACAGGGGAGGTCTGTCTGCCGGCCGGTGGACGCCTCCAGAACATGAGCGAGAAGGAGATCCGGTGCCTGCCACCTACGAAGTCATCGACCCGGCCACGCTGGACCCTGTTGGCGAGGTGCCTCTGCACCGGCCTGAAGACGTCGAGCGGGCCATTGCCGCCGCGGCCACGGTCGCCCGCCCGTGGGCCGCAGACCGTGACGTCCGCCGGACGGCGCTGCGTCAGGCCTCCGAGGCTGTGCTATCCGAGGCCGAGGACCTGGGGCGGATTCTGTCTCTGGAGCAGGGCAAGATCTGGGCCGAGGCCACCCAGGAGTTCAAAGTCGCAGCCGGGCTGCTGCGCCACTACGCCGACCTCGACTGGGACCTCGTCGAGACCCTGCCCGTCCGCGGCGACCGCTCCGTCCAGGTCCAGTACGCCCCCGTGGGTTTGGTGGGAGCCATCACGCCCTGGAACTTTCCCATTTCCTTGCTGGCGGTGAAGTTGGCCCCGGCACTGGTGGCTGGCTGCACCGTGATCGCCAAGCCATCCCCGACCACCCCGATGTCCACCCGGGCGCTGGCCGAGGTGCTCAATCGGTTCCTGCCCGAGAACGTGCTGCAGGTCGTCACCGGCCGCGGGGTTCTCTCCAAGGCGCTGTCCGAGATGCCGGGCGTGCGGAAAATCTCTTTCACCGGGTCCACGGAGATTGGGGCCGCCATCATGGCCCAGGCCGCACCAACGGTGAAGAAGGTGACGCTGGAGTTGGGCGGCAACGATCCGGCGATCGTGCTGCCGGATGCGGACCTCGAGTTCACGGCTGCCCGGATTGCCGGCTCCGCCTTCCGCAACGCCGGCCAGGTATGCATGGCGGTCAAGCGGGTCTACGTCCCGCGCGCCCAGTCAGTTGCACTGACGGAGGCCCTCGTGGAGGCGGTCTCCCTTTTACGAATCGGCCATGGTGTGGCCGAAGGCACCACCATGGGGCCTATGCACACGAGCGGTCAGCAACAGCTGGTGAAGGACTACGTGGCGCGGGCCGTGGCCGAGGGCGGTCGCATCGCCCACGGCGGGGAGTGCGGCACGGACCTGCCGGGGTACTTCCTGGAGCCGACCGTCGTCGCCGACACCCCGCAGCACACGGATCTGGTGGCGTGCGAGCAGTTCGGTGCAGCACTGCCGGTCGTGCCCTACGACGACCTGAACGCCACAGTGGACGAGCTCAACGCCCAGGAGTTCGGCCTGGGCGCCTCGGTCTGGTCCCCGGACCTGGAACGAGCCCACGAAGTGGCCTCCCAGCTGGAAGTGGGCACAGCGTGGATCAACCAGCACACCGTCGTCGAACTGGACGCCCCGTTCGGCGGGTGGAAAGGCTCCGGCCTGGGGCGTGAGCGCGGCCGGTGGGGCCTGGAGGAGTATCTAGAGCCCCGCACCGTTAACGCCCGCCCGCACGGAGGCTGATTCCGGCCGCACGGGCGGCTGAGGGGCCCGCACCGAGAACGGTGCGGGCCCCTTGAATTGGCGGAAACCTCTTAGGCTTCGATGCCCAGCCGGAGACGCTGCTTCTGCTGGTTGACGAACGCCAGGGCGAGCACGCCGAAGGTTGCCAGCAGAACGGCGGTGACCTGGAACGCCAGCCTGTACCCGTCGGCCGGGGTTGCGGCTCCGCCGATCAGGAAGCCGCCGACGGCCGGGGCGAACACGCCGCCGGTGGTGAGCACCGCATTGGCCACGTTGAGGTGACCGCCGCGCTGGGAGATCGTGGTCAGTTCGCCCACGATGAGGTAGGTGATCGCGAACATGGCCGGGGCGGTGCCAAAACCGAGGCTCATCAGCGCCACCCCGAGGACCGGGGAGGTGACGAACGTGGAGGCAAGCAGGGCTGCGCCGGCACCGGCCCCGGCCAGGCCCAGGGTCCATCCGCGAGAACGGCGGCTGGGAACGCCCTTCTGATCCATCCGCTGGATCAGCGCACTTAGGCCCACGGTGGCAACGACACCCCAAGCGGCTGGCAAGGCAATGAGAGAGCCGGCCTGCTGTCCGCTGAAACCCATGACGTTTTGGAAGTACGCCGGGCCCCAGGACATGGCCAGAGTGAAGGTCCAGTAGGCGAAGAACGATGCCATGACGGCGAAGATCCACGTCGGGTTCAGGAGGCTGCGGAAGAAGGGGACCTTCTCCTCACTCACGCGGGAAACCCCCGGAATGGAGGTATCAATCTCGGCACCCTCGATCTCTCGCTCGACCGCCAGGGAGGTGTAAGGCCCTTCCTTGCCGAGGATCATCCACGCGGCACACCACACCACGCCCACCACGGCTAAAATGATGAAAGCTGTGCGCCACCCGTACTGGGCGATGACCCATGCGAGTACCGGCGCGAACGCCACGATACCCAGCGTCACTCCAGAGGAGGCCACTGCGGCTGGGGTTGCCCCCTTCTTTGAGGGGAACCATTTGTAGACCGCGTGCATGAGCACGGGAGCGAGTGGACCCTCGCCGGCGCCCAGCGCCAACCGGGACACCCACAGCGCGGGCAGGGTGGCGAAGACCACCACCGGCATCACCGACAGCGACCAGATCAGGCAAAGAACCAGCAGGATGCTCTTCGCCCGGAACTTGTTGGCCAGCGGGGCTGCCACCAGCTGGGCCAGCCCGAACGTGAGGAACATGGCACTGGCGACCAGACCGAATTGCTCCGGGGTGATGTTCAATTCCTGCATCAAGGGCACGGCGGCCAGGCCCAGGACAGCTTTGTCCGCCCAGCTGAGCATCATGAGGAACAGCAACAGGAAGGTCAGCATCCAGGCGTAGCGGGACCGCTTCTTGCTGCTCCAATAGCGCGGGTCCTTGGGATCGATGCCCGATCCCGGCGGAGAAGGCTGGGCGGATTGAGGTGCGGCAGTGGTGGTCATGGCGGTGATCTCCCGTCGTGCACCCACAGAGAGTGCGGGCCGTGGTGAAGTGTCTCAGCGAATGTAGGAGCCTGTGAACTGGAGCACATAGGACGTTTTCCAGCCAGTGAAAATGCGCCATCTCTCGTCCTGGAGGCTCGGGCAGAGTAAAACCACTTCACCTGCCTGTGCAGGCCGCGTCCGATCGGAAGGCCCTCCCATGACTGACCGCGTTGCCCTCGACGCCCCCCTCGACCAGGCCCGCGGGCTGCACGTGGTCACGCTCGGAACCGCCGCCGGCCCCGCGATCCGCTCCGAGTGCCCCGGCATCGCGACCGCCATCGTCGTAGACGGCCGGTTCTACCTCGTGGACTTCGGTCTCGGAGTCACCCGGGCCGCCCACGCGGCGGGTCTGCGCGGGGAGAATCTGCAGGCCTGCTTCGTGACCCACCTGCATTCGGACCATGTGGCCGAGATTCCCGCCTACCTGTTGTGGAACTGGGGTCGTCCAGTGCAAGGCTTCACCGAAACGGTGCGGATTTTGGGGCCGGGATCGGCGAACCCCCATGCTGGATCCGTTGGCATCCATGGTCTCGTGGAGCACGTGCTGCAGGCCTACTCTTACGACATCGACGTCCGGATCGTCGACGAGGGACGTCCGCCACTGTATGACCTCGTGCAGGTCGAGGAGATCGACCTGCCGACCTCAGCAGCGGAGGCCGACGGGGAGCACACCCCGCAGATGGATCCGTTCGTGGTCTACGAGGACGAGCTCGTGCGGGTGAGCGCCATCCTCGTGGAGCACCCACCGATCTTCCCGGCCTTCGCCTTCCGCTTCGACACCGCCTACGGATCCGTGGTCGTCTCCGGGGACACAACGGAAAGCCTCAACACCTCCACCCTGGCCAGCGGCGCGGACCTGCTGGTGCACGAGGCCGTCAACCTCGACTTCTACCGGGCTCGGGACTTCGGACCGGAGTTCCTCAACCACCAGGAGATCTCCCACACCACCCCTGCCGGGGTGGGACGAGTCGCCACTCGGGCCGGGGCTGCCAGGGTGGTGCTGTCCCACCTCGCCGGTGTCGCCACCGATGCGGAGTGGATTGCCGGCGTCGCAGCCGAGTACGCCGGACCCGTGAGCGTGGCTCATCCCGGTGAGGTCTACACCGTCGTTCCCGCGCAAGCCCCCGCCACCAGTCCCGCCTGACTCGACGAGTGGGGTATCAGGCGGGGACCCCCTGTGAACGAGTGATCGCCGCGGACGCCACCTGCAGCGCAGGAACGATGCGCTGAGCGTCCTTAATCCTCGCCAAGGTGACGATGCCCAAAGCGGCCATCACGCTGCCTTCAACGTCCCGGATCGGCACCGCCAGTCCGTGCGCGCCGGGGGAGTGCTCCCCGTCCGTCGTCGCGTACCCGCGCCCACGCACCGAGGCCATCTCCTGCTCCAGCCGTGGAATGTCCACGATGCTGCGCGAAGTCTCCCGCACGAGCGCCTGGGTGCAGGCCTCCCACAGCTCGGCGGGCCCGTAGGCCAACAGCACTTTCCCGCCGGCGCTGGTGTGCAACGGCAGCTTGTCCCCGGGACGGGCGATCGGGGCACCGACATGAGTGCCCGCGATCCGATCCAGCAGCAGCGCCTCCGTCCCGTCCAGCACGAAGAGGTTGACGACCTGGCGCGTGGCGAAAAGAACATCCTGCATATAAGGAGCCGCCACCTGACGGAGACCTCGTTGGATCGGGGCGAGCATCCCCAGCTTGGCCAGGCGAGGACCCACCGTGTACGTGCCGTCCGATTGGCGGCTCACCGCACCCCACCCGGACAGCTCCTTTAAGAGGCGGTGACAGGTGGCCACCGGAATTCCGCTGCGCCGGGAGATCTGGGACAGGCTCTGCCTGGTGTGCCTGGGATCAAAAGATCCCAGGACATCGAGAACTCGAGAAGTAACGGAACGCCCCGGGGTGGTCGCGTTACCGGCCATGCTTTCCTCTTCCACTGAATGGAAACTTGAAGCTACTCTACTGCAGTTCCTCTCCACAATGAGCCGTATGGACCTGCAGACCGTCACCGACGCCGTGGCCGCCATGTCAGTCCCGCTCTTCGCGGTCACCAGCATGATGGCTGTGGGTTTGGGGCACACGGTCCAGCAGTTTCTCGCACCTCTAAAGGACGTGCGTCTGGTGCTGGCGGGGATGGTGGCGAACTTCGTTGTCGCACCGGCTGTGGCTTTCTGTCTCATCTGCGCGCTGGGCATTCCTGACGAAGCTCGCATCGGCCTGATGGTCCTGGCCTGCGCTGCGGGAGCGCCGTTCGTGCTCAAACTGTCAAAGCTCGCGCGCGCGGACATGGCCGAGTCTTCTTCCCTCCTGGCGGTCATGCTGCTGGCCACAATCGGATTTATGCCCATTGCGCTGCCCATCTTGCTCCCCGGTATCCAAGTCGCCCCGGGCGCCATCGCTTCTGTGCTGCTGCTGACCATGTTTCTGCCCCTCATTGGGGCTGTGCTGCTGCGCCAATTCGCCCCGACGGCTGCGCGCTTGGCGCAAGCCCATGTCGGGCGGTTGAGCCTCGTAGCCATGGTTGTGATGCTGGCCAATCAATTTATTGCCGATCACCGAGAACTCGTTGGGCTGATCGGCACCGGCACCATCGTGGCGATTCTCGCGTTCATCGGCTTGAACTTCGGCTTCGGATGGATTCTGGGGGCATGGAAAACAGGGGGTGGGGCTGTGCTGGGCATCTCGGCATCCCAACGAAACATGGGCGCTGCCACCGTGGTGGTGGTCGCCAACTTCGAGGACTCCCTGGCCGTACCAACGGTGGTGCTGGCCGGCTTCCTCGCCCTGATCGTGCTCATCCCCGTGGCCCGATGGCTCGGTCGTCGCCCCCACCCGCAGATCGGCAATGCACTCCCCACTCACTGAGCGATGGGTTCGCACTCGTGCGCGTCCGGAGAACGCTGCGGAATTTCGTTGATCAACACAACTGTGGCTGGCCCACAAAGCGTTACAACACCAAAACCAACCCACCCTTTTATTTAGGAGTAGTTATGAGTGCACAACGCACTGTTCTCACCACGCCGGTCGGCATCGTCGGGGGCGGCCCGGCCGGGTTGATGCTCGCCCACCTACTTGGCCGCGCCGGCATCGACAGCATCGTCGTAGAGAAACGGGACAAGAACACCATCTACAACACCCACCGTGCTGGGATCTTGGAAGCTGACACCGTACGCATGCTCACCGAGACCGGGGTCGAGGGCCGGGTCTTGACCGAGGGCCACGAGCACGAAGGCACCGTCCTGCGCCTTCAAGGTGAAAGCCACCGCATAGACTTCCAAAAGCATGTGGGCCAGTCTGTGTGGCTTTACCCGCAGAACGAGGTGTTCTGGGATCTCGCGAGCGCTCGGGAACGCGACGGTGGAGACATCCGCTGGTCGGTCACCGACACCGAGGTTCTGGACCTGAAAACCGGCACCCCAAAGATCCGCTTCACCGACGCAACGGGCGAGGACTTCGAGGTCCGATGCGAGGTCCTCATCGGCGCCGACGGCTCCCAAGGTATCTGCAAATGGTCCATCCCGCAGGAGGAGCGCACCGACAACTTCATCCAGTATCCCTTCGCTTGGTTCGGCATCCTCGCCGATGCCCCGCCGAGCGCGCCGGAACTGATCTACTCCAACTCCGACCACGGCTTCGCTCTCATCTCCCAGCGAAGCGACACGGTGCAACGCATGTACTTCCAGTGCGACCCGGACGAGAACGTCAATGACTGGGACGATGAGCGGATCTGGGACGAGCTGCAGCGCCGCGTCGACGGTCCCGACGGGTTCACGCTCAAGCGCGGGACGATCTTCGAGAAGACCGTGTTGAAGTTCCGCTCGTACGTCTGCGAGCCGTTGCGCTACGGCAGCCTTTTCCTCGTCGGTGATGCTGGGCATACTGTCCCCCCGACCGGTGCCAAGGGGCTGAACCTGGCCTTCTGTGACGTGCGGGTGTTGGCCCCGGCCCTGATCAACTTCTTCCGCATGGGCGACAACACCGGTCTGGCCGGGTATTCGGCCATGGCGCTGGAGCGGGTGTGGAAGGCGCAAAACTTCTCCTACTGGGTCACCAACCTCATGCACACCCAACCTGGGGAGAACCCTTTCAACCAGAAGCGCCGGCGCGGTGAGTTCAAGGCAGTCACCGGCTCCGGTCGCGGGGCAGCTTACTTCGCAGAGTCCTACACAGGCTGGCCCAGCACCAGCTCACAGCACCGTCAGGACATGTCGACGGGCGAGCCCGCCGCCGCCGTTCGTTGACGTTCAGTTGTGGAGCGACCAAAGCTGGATGCATTCGAAGAGCGGGAAGCACCTTAACTAAGTCTGTCCCTCAATTGGAACTGCCGCACGATCAGGTGTCATTTTGGCCTGACTTGCTCCAGGGCGGATCCGCCCCAGCCCCGGCCGTTCGACCGGGCGGTCGCGCTCACTCGAACACGCTCACGCAAAGACCTCCCAGGTCCACAGGTGGAGCAGCGCATAGCCGCGCCAGGGCCGCCAGGACTGAGCGCGTTCCTCCGCGAGGCGAGCCGTGGGTGTTCCGAGGGCTCGTCGGAGCACGAGATCTCCGGAGGGAAAGGCGTCGGGGTCGCGGAGGGCGCGAAGCGCGACGTACTCACTCGTCCACGGCCCGATCCCCGGCAGCGCGAGAAGTGCGGCGCGGGTAGCGGTGCGATCGGCACCCGGGTCCAGCTGCAGCCCGTCCGCCGCGGCGACGGCAACGGCGTGCAGCGTGCGCGCCCTGGCCCCGGTCACGCCGGTGGCCTCCCGCAGTTCCTGTGCTCCGGCGGCGGCGAGGCAGGCCGGGGTGGGGAAGGCTGTGAGACCCTCGGGCGCGGGTGCGCCGAAGGCGGCGACCAGCCGACCGGCGAAGGTGCGTGCCGCCGCCAGGGAGACCTGCTGGCCGAGGACCGCGAGCAGCGCCGTCTCGGCCCCGTCCACCGCACCCGGCACCCGTAGCCCCGGGCGGGCTGCTACCAGCGGCGCGAGCAGCGGGTCCGCGCTCAGGGCCCGGTCCACCGGGAGCGGGTCGGCGTCCAGATCAAGCCATCGGCGCACACGAGCCACGACAGGCGGAACGTCGGCGTCATCCATCACCCGCAGCCGGGCGGTGACATGGCCCGGAGCGTCGAAAGCAACGGTCACCACGGCCGGCCCGTGCGGGGTGGGCACGGTGCGGGTGTGCTCACCACTGGCCGGGTCGTGCCGCTCGAGCCCCGGTACGACGTGGCCGGCGAGGAAGCGCGCCAGCGGCGTCGTCGCGAAGGGCGTCCGGTAGGGCAGCCGCAGCGTCAGGTTCATCATGCCGTCCTTTAACGGCCCCTCCTCGGTTTCTGTTATCGAGCTGCCCCGGGGCAACTGCGAAGGCGTCATCGTGAACTCCTGGCGTATTGTGCCGTTGAACTGCCGCATGCTGTCAGTAAACCTCTTCGGTCACCCGGCAGCGGCGTTGACCAGTATGTGGGCGCTTTCTGGTCTGAGATGAAGATGGCGCGCCACGAAATTGCACACCACGCAGGGGTGACCGTGTCCAAACTCAGAGACAACCCCGTCGAGTTCTTAACCGAGACGTTGCGGTACGGCGTCCTAGTTGGTTTGACCCTGATGGTCCGGACCGCTATCCACGATCTGGCCGTTCCGTGGTAAGCCGTCAGGAAACGACAGGGGCAGGCCTGCAGCTTGCCCGAAATCCAGGGAGTCGGCCATTTGCACGTGCAGGTGTGGTTCGGTGCTGTTGCCAGAATTTCCGAATTGGGCAACTGTGGTCCCGACATGGATGCCCTGGCCGACCTTCACCCTGATGCTGCCTTGTCGCAGATGGCACAGGACCAGGTAGTCACCATTTCGCGAATCTCGCACGGCTAAGTAATTGCCCGCCAACCCTGCCCATCCGGAGGCGACGCGGCGGGCTTGGGTCAGCGCATATCCGACGGAGGACAATCCGCGGTACGCGACGTGATCCTCGGCGTGGTCGTCCAACAGCACCACCGTGCCAGTCACAGGGGAGAT
>NZ_JAUNPE010000220.1 GCF_030536815.1 Kocuria sp. | reverse complement strand
GGCGTGGGCCCCGACCGCGAGGACACCATTGTGGTCCGGGACCTGATCGACTAGTCCTTCCGGGCCGTTCCCAACTTTTTTCCGACGGGTGCAACTTTTCCACCGTGAGGCCAGTAGTACCGAGTGTGACCGACAACACGTCGCCACGCTCGGTACGCCCGGTCACCGGGCTTGGGAAAGGAACCCACTATGCGTACATCACTTCCGGCAGCCGTGACGGCGGCCATGAGTCTGGCCTTGGTCGCGGGTGCAACGCCCGCTTTCGCGCAAAGCCAGGCGGAAGAGACGAACACCGCTTCACTATCGGTTCTCCATGCCGTGCCCGACACGCCGGTCGACGTGTATGTCAACGGTGCGCTCACCCTGGACGATTTTGCACCGGGACAGCTGGCGGGACCCCTTGAGCTACCCGCCGGCAATATTCAAGTGGCCATCACCGCCAGCGACGCGCAGGACGCATCGTCACCCGTGATCGGTCCCGTGGACCTCACCCTGGGTGCGGGCACCATGAACACGGCGGTGGCCCACCTGGATGCCGAAGGTGCCCCAACGGCATCCGCATTTGTGGATGACACCTCCGGTCTTGAGGCCGGCCAGGGCCGCGTGACGGTTCGCCACGTGGCGGCCGCCCCGGCGGTCGATGTGTGGGCCAATGGTGAGGTCGCGGTGCAGAGCCTGACCAACCCCAACGAGGAGAGCCTGGAAGTGCCTGCGGGTGCGGTTCAAGCGGCCGTCTCCTTGGCCGGTGAAACCGACCCGGTCCTGGGACCCCAGGACATAGCCGTCATGGAAGGTGCAAACACGATTGTCTACGCGTGGGGTTCGGCCGCCGACGGCAACCTGGCGCTGGCGACCCAGACCGTGCAGGGAATGCACTCGGCCCCGGACGGGGTGCCCACCGGTGACACCCAGCTGCCCGCCGATTCACAGGGCATGTGGTACGTACTGGGAGCGGGTGTCCTGGCACTGGGGGCGGGGGCGGCAGTGACGCTCCAGCGCCGCCGGGCTCGAACGAATGCCTAACGGAGCCCATCGGGGACCCCGTCCCTTTCGGTTCGGCAGGACCGGGCAACGCCTGTTCCTGGTCCTGCCACTGACCGGTCTTTTCTTCTTCTTGTTCTGCTGGGGAGGGGCCGCTGTCCAAGAGCCGATCAATCATGGGGTTGCGGTGCTCGGCGTGGACGAGAGCCCCCGCACCGGGGCGGCCGCAAGCGCGCAATCCCGGGTGGTCGTTCCCCGTCCGGAGCAGGTGCCGGTCGTGACTGCTACGCCCGGGGCCGTTCCGGAGGTGCCCCCGATCAGACTGGATTACCCGACCCTGGGGATTGACATGCCAGTCATTCCCACGGGGGTGACCGAGGACGGCCAAATGGAGATCCCCGGTGACGCGGCGACCGCGGGGTGGTATCGATACGGAAAGGCTCCGGCGGATGCGATTGGCCATACCGTTATCGCGGCGCACAACGGTTCACCGGACACGCCGGTGGGGCCCCTGAACGCGATAGCAGGTTCGCGCACAGGCGATGAGATCAGGGTGGAGGACAGCGCCGGTCACGACTACACGTACCGAGTCCTGTCGGTGGAACATGTGAACAAGAACGAGTTGAACCTGGAGCCCTATTTTTCCCGGGACGCCACGCCCCGTCTGGTCTTGGTGACCTGCGGTGGCGAGTGGGTACCTGACCGGAACACGTATTCCGATAATGTGATTGTCATTGCCGAACCTTTGACGTGAGGGAGAGAGCACTGGATCACCAGCATGTAGCGCGTCTCTTCGTCGCAGGCGCACCCGAATCCTTGCGGTTCGTTTACGATGCCCACTCGAAGCTGATCTTCTCCCTGTGCCTCAAGGCCCTGGGTAACTATCACGACGCGGAAGATTGCACGCAGCAGGTGTTCACCAGGGCGTGGAAGTCCCGGGCCACGTACGACCCGGAACATGCAATGGGAGCGTGGCTCACGGGAATCACACGCAGGGTCGTTGCCGACTTCTACGCGGCAAAGGACAAGCAGAATAAAGTGGTGGAGGCGACGGGGACGAATACACCGGCGCCCAGGAGCGGGTTGTCGGATGAGGTCGTTCAACGTGTCATGGTGCATCACTCGCTCACCCAGTTAGGACCGCCCCAGGACCAAATACTGGCCATGGTGTATATCCAGGACATGTCCCAGCGGGACGTTTCCGAGAAGCTCGGGATTCCCGTGGGAACGGTCAAATCACACATTTATCGGGGCCTGGCCGCGTTGCGACGTCTGTGGGAGGTGCATGATGGCTGACAGCTCACAGCACCTCACGGACCAGCAACTGGCAGAAATTGCCGTGGAAGGTTCCACCACCGACACCCCGGGCACGGAGCACCTGGCGGGATGCGCGTCATGCCGGGCCGGCGTGGCGGATCTGAGGCGATTGACGGGACTGTTGTCCGAGCCCGTGCAGATTCTCGCACCGCCCGCTTCGCTGTGGGGCAGGGTCGAAGATTCGGTTCGGGAATCAACCACCGACCAGGCATCGGTGCCCCGGGAAGGCGCCAGGCACGTGGCGCGTCACCGCAAAGCTACTTGGGGAGCGGCCCTGGCCGGCTTGGCGGTTGGAACGTTGTTGGGTGGCGCTGCCGTGACGGCGACCAGCAACCTCCGTGACGCCCCGGATCAGGGTCCCACGTCGAGCCTGGTGGCCGTGGGGAGTGCCCACTTGGAACCCGTGGGCCAAACCGCGATCCAGGGGGACGCCGTGATGGAACGGGATCAGGACGGGAGCCTGAAACTTCACGTGGACGTCTCCGAGCTGGCCGACGACGGGTACTTGGAAGTGTGGCTGCGGGATGAGGGGGCAACACGGTTGGTGTCCCTGGGTGCCGTGACCTCGCGGTCCACCACGGTGGACGTGCCGGAAGGCCTCGACCTCGATGAGTTCCCCGTGGTCGATGTCTCTCACGAGCATTTTGACGGCGACCCCACCCACGGCGGCGAGACACTCCTGGCCGGCACCATGGACTCCAAAGACGCCTAG
>NZ_JAUNPE010000219.1 GCF_030536815.1 Kocuria sp. | reverse complement strand
TCGATGTTGGCCGGCAGCAGGTCCACGTTGGGCACGTGGGTTTCCTGCACCACGTCCCACACGTCCACCGAGCGGTCCATCATCACGTTGTAGATGGTCAGGTCCAGCTCGTGCGGGTTGGATCCGAAACCGGCGGACAGTGCGCCCTGCGGGTCGAAGTCCACCAGGAGCACCTTGCGGCCGGTTTCCGCGAGCGCGGCACCCAGGTTGATGGTGGAGGTGGTTTTACCCACGCCACCCTTCTGGTTCACCATGGCGATGATGCGGGCGGGACCGTGCTCCGTGAGTTCGGGCGGATCCGGGAAGGTGCGCACGGGACGGCCGGTGGGGCCTACGGCACCCGATGACTGGTCATCGAGCTCGGGTAACCTCTCATCACTGGCTTTGCTCACGTGCTACGGCCTGCTTTCCTCAAGTCACTGGTCAGGTCTCAACGCCCTACACTACCGCCGTCATGCGGGAGCGAACCAACCGACGTGGACCCTGCCGTGGTCTCGGGCACCTCGATGGGGATGCGTTCTCCCACGGGAGGCGCTGTTCGGACCGCTGCGGCCCAGCACGCTGCCGTGAACACGGCCAGCGCGGCGGGCACCCCGCGATTGACGAAGAACTCGTGAATCTGAGAGTGATTGCTGACCACGATGTACCACAACGGCGGGATCAACAGGGGCAGCGCGAGCACGCCCGCGATCTTGAGGCGGCCCACTCCCCCGCGGTGCACGGCCAGGACAAGGCCGATGGCCGCGGCAATCAGACATCCGTAGAAGACGAACTGGGCGGTGGGAACGTTGTTCCACCAGAACGACACGTTGCTGGCGACGCCCGCACCGAACGCGTCCGAGACGCCCCCGAAACTCCCGCCGGTCCGGAACCCGACATTTTGTCGAACCATGGCGATCGTCTCGCCGATTCCCAAGAACAGCGCCCCGAAGATCCAGCGGAACACCCAGGTGAGACCGAAGGCGGCAGGCCACACCACGGCGGCCAGCACACCCCAGGTCGCCGCGCTCCTGAGGTCACGTTCGCGGTACCAGACCGCCGCAGTCAATACGAAGGCGGACATGGCCCACGGGATGGCCGGTGTGGTCAGCAGGTCCACGTAGCAGAACATTGCCGCCCCCACTCCCGCGCCCAACAGGCCCAGGTACGTGGACCTCGTGAATCCCACCGCGGTGAGAATCACCGAGAGAAAAATGAACGTGATGGCAATGGACTGGCTGAACGACGTGGAGGGGGTGGAGAGCATATTGGTCCCCATGACGAACGGGAGGAACAGCGCAATGGTCACCGCGGTGGATGTTTTCGACCGGACCAGCACCAGGGCGGCGAACAGCCCCGCGATCATCAGGGTGCCGGAGACGATGCGCAGGCCTTCGAGACCGACCGTGGCCAGTAAGGGACGCGTGATGATGGTATAGCCGGCCCAGTACTTGTAATAGTTACTGTCCTCGAACACCTTGCCCTGCGCCAGTTCCGCGATGTCCTGCTTGCCGCCGGCGCAGTTGTCGATGCGCGGCATGCGCGCGGCCCGGCTCAGGGCGGACTCGTCCGGGGGCGCTCCGAGTCCGGTTCCCACCACCACGCATTCGGTGAACGTGTCCGACTGGGTACCCATCCGATCAGGGATTCCACTCGGGCCGTAGGTGTTCTTCTCGATCGAGGACACGAGGTTGTCCACGATCGGTTTGTCCGGAACGGCCTGCCCCACGATGAGCAGTCCGAACAGCACGAATTGCAGGGCGACCAGGACTCCCAGGCCCTTGAGGAACGGCCGCCACCGCCAGTCGTCCTTGACGCGGTGAAGGGTTTCTCGGTTGAGGTGACGCCGGAGCATTTCTCGGCTCATGTAACGGGAGACGTCCATCAGGCAACATCCTCGGTGGTCGTGTGGTCCGTGAGCCGTGAACTGCGCGGGGATTTCGCGCCGAACGGCGGCGCCGGTAACCGGAGGTAGAACAACCGCGAGGCCTCCCTGCGCATTTTCACCTGACCGTTGAGCAGCACACCCATGAGGAGGAACACCCCTGCCAGGATGAACAGCGCGGAGGCCAGGAACGCCGTGGGAAAACGCGGCACCATGCCCGTCTGGAAGTACTCGACCACAACGGGCAGTCCGAACACGAGCCCCAGGGCCGCGAGGATCCCGGAGAAAATACTCGTGATCAGGAACGGGCGCTCATGGAACAGCAGCTGGGAGAAGATGCGCAGAATCCGGAAACCGTCGTGGTAGGTGCGCAACTTGCTCTCGGTACCCTCGGCGCGATCACGGAAGCCCACCTGGACCTCGGTCTGAGGTACCCGCTCATTCACGGCGTGGATCGTCAGTTCCGTCTCGATCTCGAACTCACGCGACAGTGCCGGGAAGGATTTGACGAAGCGCCGGGAAAACACGCGGTAGCCGCTGAGCATGTCGGACACCTCGCGCCGGAAGGCGAAGCTGACCATGGAATTGAAAAACTTGTTCCCCGACGCGTGACCGGACCGGTAGGCCGTCTCCGACACCTGCTTGCGCACTCCCAGCACGTGGTCGTAGGGCCCGGCCAGGAGGGTGTCGATCATGCCGGGAGCGTCGGCCACGTCGTACGTGTCGTCCCCGTCGATCAGGAGATAGACGTCCGCGTCGAGATCCGCGAAGGCCCGACGAACCACGTTGCCCTTGCCCTTCTCCGTCTCGTGGCGCACATGGGCTCCCGCACGCTCGGCCACCTGTGCCGTGCGATCCGTGGAGCAGTTGTCATACACGTAGACGTCGATACCGGGGAGCGTCGCGTGGAGATCGGAAACGACCTTGGCAATGGCGCCTTCTTCGTTGTGGCACGGAACAATTGCTACGACATGGGGTGTGGCGGACATGGTGGCCTTACGTGCGGGGGGGGGTGGGGGGCCGCTCAACTGCCCGCGGAAACAGTGCCCGGGGAACGGTTGATCGGTGTGATCCACAGCAGCCTTAGCGGATCACAGTATGTCTAACACACAATGTCCCCTCCGGTCGGTGACCGGAGGGGACATGAC
>NZ_JAUNPE010000218.1 GCF_030536815.1 Kocuria sp. | reverse complement strand
CCCACGAACGAGAAGAACGCCAGGGAGGTCACCGCGGTCAGGGCCATGAAAATACCCTTGTCCTCGGAGGTTTCGAACACCACGGTCTGGCTGAAGTCCGCGTTACCCTGGGACGCGGCCCAGAAACCGACCAGGATCACGATCAGCAGACCCGTGAGTTCAATGCAGGTGAGCACCACGTTGAGTTTCACGGACTCGGACACGCCACGCAGGTTGATGAGCGCCAGGACGCCCAGGAACACCATGGCCACCACGGTGATACCGAACGGGCTCAGATCCAGGTGGAAGCCCTTGGCGAAGTTGGATGCCACCGCGGACGACGCGGTAGCGGCCGATGTCAGGCCGGAACACAGCACCGCGAACGTCACCAAGAAGGTCATGAAGTGAATGCCGAAGGCCTTGTGCGTGTACAGCGCGGCACCCGAGGCGCCGGGGTACTTGGTCACCAGTTCAAGGTAGGAGAACGCGGTAATGGTGGCCACCACGAACGCGATCAGGATGGGCGCCCAGGCGGCACCGCCGATTTCGCCGGCAATGTTGCCGGTCAGTGCGTACACACCGGTGCCCAGGATGTCGCCCACGATGAACAACAGCAGCAGGCCGGGTCCCATGACCCGTTTCAGCTCGTGGGATTCGCCGGTTCTCGGATCGTTGCCTTTGACTCCCGCCGACGCCGCTGGGCCACCTTGGCCGGGGGATGTTTCGTTGCTCATGAGTACCTCTTGCTACAAATGGGCGCTGTCCACGACCGGCGGTGAGACCGAGGGTCGTGAGGCGGTGCCGAACGTAATTGCTACGTGAGGTCAATGTAGGCGATTCACGTCACCCTTGCCTAGGGCAACACGATGTGCAGAGCGCCCCGCACCTCGCAGAGAGGTACGGGGCGCTCGCGACGGCCGGAGCGGCGTCGTCGTGGGCGAAGAAATTACCGGACGCCGCGCATGAGGCGCGTGATGGGTTTGGCCAGCAGGAGCAGGACAATACCCAGGACCGCGGTGATGATGCCCAACGTGCCGAAGTAGGTGCCTTCGGTGTCGGTCGTGTAGTAGACCGCGAGCACACCGGAGAGCGTGGTACCGAGCGAGACCGCCAGGTTGTTCAGGGCGACCATTTGCGCCGGGTACTTGTTCGGAGCCAGCTTGGTGGTCAGGGACAGGCCCACGGGGGAGAGCATGAGCTCACCGAGCGTGGCGATCAGCAGGATCAAGGCGATCCACAACAACGGAACGGACACGTGGCCCACCATGGGCAGGAAGGTCAGGAACGCGGCGCCAATGAGCAGCAACGCCAGACCGAACTTGACCGGGGTGGTGGGTTGACGGCGACCCAGTTTGGTCCACACGGCGGCGAACACGGGTGCCAACAGGATGATGAACACGGGGTTGATCGACTGAACCCAGGACGGGGGCATTTCCCAACCGAAGAGGTTCAAGTTGAGGCGGGTGTCCGCGTAGATCGCGATCACCGTGAACTGCTGCTGGAACAGCGCAAAAAATGCCGCGGTGGCAATGAACATGGGGATGAACGACATCACGCGGGAGTGCTCGTCCGAGCTGAGATCTTTGTCGCGCAACAACAGGGCGAAGATCGCAACGGCCGCCACGATGACCACCACGGTGATGACGTTGGCGAGGTTTGCTGCGTTCAGGAGGCCGAGTAGCGCGGCCACGATGATGATGGCAACGGCAGCCAGGGCAATGGCGATCCACTTGCCGTATTCCGAGCGGGGCAGCGGGTTGGGCACGTGGTGCATCGACTGGGGGAGCTTGCGGCGAGCGCGCGTGTAGAGGATCAGACCGATGGCCATGCCGATCGCGGCCAGACCGAAACCGAAGTGGAAGCCCCAGGCGTTCCACGCGGCACCGGTCAGCAGCGGGCCGGCCAGACCGCCGATGTTGACGCCCATGTAGTAGAGCGAGAAACCGGCGTCACGGCGCGGATCCTCACGCTCGTAGAGGTGGCCGACCATGTCGACACACGTGGTTTTCAGGCCACCGGAGCCAATGGCGATGCAAATCAGGCCGATGGCCAAACCGACCACGTTGGGGATCAGAGCCAGTGAGATGTGACCGGCCATAATGAGCAGCGCGGAGTAGAACATGGTCCGTTCGGAACCGAGCAGTCGGTCGGCGACCCACGCGCCCAGGATCGAGCTGAGGTAGACGCTACCGCCGTACGCGCCCACGATGCCCACGGCCACGTTCTCGGGGATTCCGAGGCCACCGTCCGTAACGGCGTAGTACATGTAGTACAGGACCAGGCCCTGCATGCCGTAGAAGGAGAATCGCTCCCACATCTCCACGCTGAACAGGTGGGACAGCATGCGCGGCTGGCCGAAGAATGTTTTTCCGCTGGGATCTTGCGGAGCTATGTGCGAATTGGGGGTCACCGGCACGGTTGTGGCGCGCGGTTCCCCCGGGGTGTTGTGTGTCATAACGTCCAATTCTGCACCTGTTAGGGGAGCTAACGCGAAACTTCCGGGCCCTGTCGCCTGTGATCGGTCCGGTTTTGCCGGGCGGTCGGGCTCAGATGGGCGGTCCCGGGCCGTTTAACTTTTCTATGCTGGAGACATGTTTTCGTTACCCCACCCGAGTGTTCTCGACGACGCCCGTGCCATTTCTGCCGTGGATCCAGCGGGTCAGGGCACCGCCGCCACGCTTCTGAGCTATCCGGGGTTGCACGCGCTCGCGGCCCACCGAATTGCTCACCGTTTGTGGCACTCGCGGTGGGGGAAACTAGCAGCACAAACCATTGCGACCGCATCGAGCAGGGCCACAGGCATCACCATCCATCCCGGTGCCGTCATCGGTGAGCGGTTGTTCATAGACCACGGCAGCGAAGTGGTCATAGGTGAGACCAGCATCATTGGCGACGATGTCACCCTGTATCAGGGTGCAAGTTTCGTGGGCGGCGGAACACCCGGTCGACGTCACGCGATTGTCGGCGACGGCGCTCTGATTGGGTCGGGTGCCAAAGTTATCGGTCCCATCACCGTGGGTGCCGACTCGAAAATTGGGGCGGGTGCCGTCGTGAC
>NZ_JAUNPE010000217.1 GCF_030536815.1 Kocuria sp. | reverse complement strand
TCGATGAGCATGGCCGTGGGATCCAGGCCCTTGGAGGCGTACTGGTGTAGTTCGGCGCCGTAGGCGGAGTCGTTGAGCACCACCACCACGCCGCGGCGGGTGGTGCGCACGAAGGTCTCGAGGTCGGCCAGGCCCATCAGCCCGCCGCCGTCGCCGGTGACGAATACCGTGGTGCGTTCCGGTTGCGCCACCGAGACCCCGGCCGCTGAGCCGAACCCCAACCCAATGGACTGGAATGCGGTGCCCACCAGCACCATGGCCTGGGGGTCCGGGACGGACAAGTACATGGGTGCCCAGCCAATGAAGTGTCCACCGTCCATGACCACCGATCGCTCGGCGGGCAGGATCTCCTCGAGGGCTGAGACCACGGCACGGGGATTGAGACGACCGTCCGGGCCGAACTCGGCGGGGTCCTCCACGGGTTCGGCGGAGCGGAACACGTCACCGGCCACCTCGGGCACGGCCGCGCGCCAGGTGGACGCGACGTCGGCGGCGGACATGCGGGCGAGTAGCCCGGCAGTGGCGGGACCCAGGTCCGCGCGCACGTAATCGGTGACCTGGGGGTGAGCCATGGTGGCCTCGGGTTCGTTGTCGATGCGGATCACGCGCGCATCCGGGGAGAAGAGCGTCCCGTAGCGGGACTGGAAGGTGTTGAGGCTCGATCCCGCCACCAGAACCACGTCCGCCCGTTGCGCCAGACCCAGGCGATGCTCGCGCGTGAAGCCCCCGGCGATCCCCAGATTCCACGGGGAGTCCACGGCATTGGTGGCCATGACCGAGGTCATGAACAGGGCACCCAGGCGGTCGCCGAGCTCCTGGAGGGCCCCGGCGGCGTCGCCGAGCAGGACGCCTCGCCCGGCCAAGATCAATGGCCGTTCCGCGCCGCGAAGCACGGCGGCGATGCGGTCGAGTTCCTCGCCCGGCGCTGTCCAGGAGGGCTTCTCCGCCAGCGGTTCCAGCGGGGTCTGCTCGGTGAGCGGGGCGGTCGCGTGGTTGTAGGGGATCGCCACGATCACCGGTTGCACAGTCTGCCGGGCCAGATCGAAGGCGCGGTGGGTGATGGCCGCGGCATTGTCCGGGCCGGCCACCAGGGTGGTCACTCCCACCGCCGACGCCGCTGCGGCCTGGTCGATATCGAACGGTCGCCTACCCGTGGTGGGCGCATCACCGACCACGAGCACCAGCGGAACCCGCGCCAGACGAGCCTCGGCCAGGCCCGTGTAGGTGTTGGTGAACCCTGCGCCGTAGGTGACCGTGGCCGCAGCGATCCGGCCCGTGGCCCGGTGGTAGGCATCGGCCATGGTCACCGTGGCCACCTCGTGCCGTGCGGACGTGAACGGGAACCTCTGGTAGGTGAGGTGACTGATCACGTGGGCATTGCCGTTGCCCATCAGCCCGAACAGGTGATCTGATCGTTCGGCGATCACCTCCGCAATGGCCGTGGAGACGGTCAGGGTGTCTGCGGGGGCATGGTGAGAGGGCGCGGTGGCTTCAGCGCTGGTCATGGGACATCTCCGTTGTTGTTGGTGTGGCGGATCACGCTCAGCCCCCAGGGTACGAGGGCCGCGGGTGGCGAGCTAGCTATCCGGCGACGCTCAGCAGCGGAACGAGCAAGGAAGTGACGAACAAGACCAGGGCTCCACCCAGGCGGTTGGTCAGCGCGGCGAATGGCATCAGGTGCATTCGGTTTGCGGCGCTGAGGACTGAAACATCGCCCGATCCGCCGGTGTCCGCCATGACCAGACCCGGGGTGATGGCAGCCTCCACAAAGTGGAACTTCACCAGCCAACCGAGAAAACCGGAGCTGAGGGTGGCCACGAGCACCGTGCAGATCGTGAGGACGATGAACATCGGATTGCTCAGCGAGGCCAGTACCTCCTGGACATCGATGTACGTCATGCTGACACCCACGAGCAGGGCGGGAACCAGGATCGCACCGATCATGTCACCCCACTCGGAACTGCCGTCCTCGAGGTCTTTCGGGAGCAGGCCGAGGATCTTGACCGCCGCCGCAAAGAGGATGGTCCAGGCGTAGGGGTGCAGCACCGGGAGGTAGGCGGCGACCAGGTTACCGGCTACGAAAAGGACCGCGGCAATGAGCAGCCCTTTCCCCAAGGAGATGAAGGACGAGAGATCCTTCTTCTCGGGCAATGCCATCTCGTCCGCTTTGCCCTGGACACGCATCAACTGGCCGTATCCGTTGAAACCGACGAACAGTTGCTTCTTACGTTTTCCCACACCGTTGTACACCCCGGCAATGAGAATGCACACGATGTTGGCCATCACCACGGCCGACATCAGATCACCCATGAAGGAGGCGGCGTCACCACCGGTGCGGGCCGCATACATCTCGGACATCGGGACGGCACCCAGGCCCAGGCCACCGGCCATGATGGGTGCGGCCACGAACAGGATTCCTTCCAGGAAACCGAAACCAGTAACCGCGCCCAGCCCCCCGATCACGACAAACGTCGCAATGAGACATCCCACGAGGGGAACGGCGAATCGGGGCCCGGCTTTCAAGAGCAGTGCTCGGGGCATGCCCAGGATGGAACCGGCGATGAGAGCCATGACGAAGAAGTCGAGGAACCCGTACCCGTCCACAAAATTCTGGACGACAGCCACGGCGTTCTCCGGCATGAGCCCAGCGAAAATCAGCACAGCCGGGACGAATGTGCAGAGAATCGTGGGCAACCCGAAATCGCGAACGACGGGAACCAGGTTTCCCAACCAGATCAGGAAACCGCCCAGGAGCACGGTCACGGCAAAGCCTGAAAGCATGGAATCGGGCAGATTTCCGGTCAACGCCGCGACCAGGACGATCGCAGCGAATACGAGAAAGACCGGGGCTGGTGTGCTGGTGATGCGAAAGCCTTGGCGGCCGGGATAATGAGTCGCCCGCCGGGGGCCTGTAGTCGGGGAGACTCGCCGGTGCATCCCCGTGTCAGGGTTGCGAGGATCCCGATCGGATGTCTCGGTGATGAATTCGGTGGACGTGGAATCGGAACGTGTTGTGGACATCGGTGTCCCCTAGGT
>NZ_JAUNPE010000001.1 GCF_030536815.1 Kocuria sp. | reverse complement strand
ATGACACCGAGCCCGTGCCCCGCCGCGCGCAGCACGGACCTGGGCGAGCCCGACGACGCCGCCCACACAAGATCGCGTGGGTCCCGCCCGGTAGCGGGTAGTTCGACGTCCCTTGCATGGTCGCGGAAATCGCCGAGCAGGTCCGACGGGCCCGGGCGAAGTACGTCGAGGAGCTGGTCGAGGCGCTCCTCGAAAATTTCTTCCCGCAGGTGCGATGGGACGGCAAATAGGTCCTGGTCCTGGGGGAGTGCGCCCCTTCCGGCCACGAGGTCCACGCGACCGTTGGAGAGCAACGACAGGAGGCTGAGCTGTTCGGCAATGCGAACCGGGTCTGCGGTCGTGAGCACGCTGGCGGCAGCGGACAACCGGATCCGCTCGGTGACCCGGCTCAGTGCGGAGAGCAGCAGGAAGGGGTCTTGATTGACGCGATGAGCCCCGTGCCCTTCACCGACACCCACAATGTCGAGCCCCACGGATTCTGCCGTTCTGGCCAACTCCAGAACATGCGTGAGGCGTCCCGAGGGACTCGGGAGCTGACCCGTCAAAGGATCCGGCGCGATGTCTCCCCACGTCATGATGCCAAGCTGTGGGTTCACGCGGGTCCTTCCGGTGGTCGGCCGTGGAGCGGGCTCTTGTGCCAGCAGTGAACGCTCTGGGGTTGGCCGTCGCGGCGTTTTAGGCTGGCTCCATGGCTACTGTAGACATCACCCAAGACACTCTGGGTCAGACCATCTCCGACAACGACATCGTGTTGTTGGACTGGTGGGCCGACTGGTGCGGACCCTGCAAGCAGTTTGCTCCCACCTACGAAGCCGCTTCCGAGCAGCACTCGGACATCGTGTTCGGCAAGGTGGACACCGAGGACCAGCAGGGACTGGCTGCCGCCGCACAGATTTCATCCATTCCCACCCTCATGGCCTTCCGTGAGGGCATTCTGGTCTTTTCGCAGCCCGGTGCCATGCCCGGCAACGCGCTGGACCAGGTCATTGACGCGGTCAAGGGCTTGGACATGGAAGAGGTTCGCGCCGAGGTCGAGAAGCAGGCCGCTGAGGGCGAGCAGGTCGACTGACCCAGCGCAAGACTTAAACCCCGCAGGGGCGCTCTCCGGATGGAGAGCGCCCCTGCGTTTTTGCACGTTCGGACTCACAGGGCGCGTCGATTCCTTGGCGTGGTCTCCCCTCGGGTTCACGAATGGTGTCTACGCCGCGGTGACGCCCAGCATTGATCCGATGAGGAACGTGGCTCCGAGTGCGAGCGCGCCCCCTATGACCACGCGAGCGGCCGCGCGTCCCACGTGAGGGGTGCCACCCAGCCGCGCGCCCAGAGTGCCCGTGATTGCCAGGGCAGCGAGCACGGCAACGAACGTGACGGGGATCCGCCATTCCGGCGGGGGCAGCAGGATGGCGAGCATGGGGAGGAGTGAGCCGAGGAGGAAGGCCAGAGCCGATGCCCACGCCGCGGCCCACGGGCTGGGGATGTTCTCGGGGTCGATGCCCAACTCGGCATCCAGGTGCGCGAGCAGCGCATTGCGTTCGGTGAGTTCAACCGCCACGTGCCTAGCTGTGTCGTGAGATAGCCCGCGGGACCGGTAAATGTCGGTCAGCTCTTCCAGCTCGGCCTCCGGCATCTGCTCGAGCTCCAACACTTCTTTGGCGATCAGGGCCTCCTGCGAGTCCTTCTGGCTGGACACCGACACGTACTCACCCAGGGCCATGGACAGGGCGCCGCCGATGACCGCCGCCGAGCCGGCAATGAGAATCGGCCAAGAATCGCCGGTCGCACCGGCAACACCGACCACCGTGGCAGCCACGGACACAATGCCGTCGTTCGCGCCCAGGACCCCGGCGCGGAGTTTGTTGAGTTTCTCGGCGTATTTGTCGTTGTGGGGTTCGGCAATGACGTGCTCGCTCATGCGTCAAGTCTGCTCCGGGCCCCAATGATTAGCTAGCTAGGTTAACCAACCCTCACTTGGCCGGTGACCGGCCCGGGACCGGCGAGGACGCAGCAGCCAAGGTCAATGCCGGCGATGGTCCGCAGGAGCCAGGCGAGGTCCGAAAGACGGCTTACGGTGACCGCTGGCTTTGATCAACCGGACCACGCGCTGACGGTGCCCCCGCCACGGTTCCAGCAATTGCTCCATCCGATCGTCCGAACCCGGTGCGCCATCGAAGAACCAGCACACGTAATCCGCCAAGTGGTAGTCACGCACGCTGATGCCATCCGGATCCCCGTGCGTGCACTGGGTGATCTCTGCGGCGGTCCACACCCCTATGCCGTTGAGTGTTTGAAGTTTGGCCCGCACCCGCGCGGGATCATCGAGCGCGCCCAGTCTTTCCAGCGCACTCGCACGCTGCATCGTTCGCATGACGGTTGCGGAGCGTTGCGGATCCACACCCGCTCGGTGCCACTGCCACGAGGGAATTCTCCGCCATTGCTCCGCGGTGGGAGGTACGTACATGCCGGCCGGAGCGGGACCCGGCGCGCGTTCACCGGCCAAGCGCACCAGGTAGCGGTAGGCCCTGATGGCCTCCATGGCCGTGACACGCTGCTCGATGATGGCGATGACCGCCCGGTCGATGACCGCGCCGGTTGCGGGCAGCCTCAAGCCGGGGTGCCGACGCCGCGCCAGCCGTAATCGCTCCGGCAACAGGTGGTACGCGGCGGAACCTTCGAAAACCGTCCAGTCGTCCGCGGCGCCGCACCAGTTGGGAGCACTCTCGATCCACGTGATCGCGCCCGGTCCCCACGCGTCCACCACGATGTCCCGCTCCAAGGTGGTGCTCACCGCGCCGGAGGGCGCCCGTGTGAAGCGAGCGGAGACGGCCAGGTCGTGATGTCTGGTGGTGATCCATACGCAATCGGGGGACAACACGCGCACCGTGGGGTCGGCGCTACCGCGCCCGAGCACGGAGAGGGTCTGTCCCAGATGGACAGGTGCTACCGGTGACCACTGAAGCCGGACGGGCTCCACCGCGGGTTGCTTCGCGGGGCCCACGGTCGCGTGCAAGGACATACTCGTCATCTTTTCACGCGCCCACGACATGCATAGGCCTCGGGCGCCGCGAAGGACAGGCCGGGGTGCAGTGCGCCCCGCGCGAGACGAGCTATGCGCGGCCCTCGTGTTCACCGGCGCACAGGGCCGCTGGGATATCCTGCCCACGAGCGCACCCCACGTCAGGAAATCCCGTGTCCACAGCGATTGAGCATGCCGCGTCCCCGAAGACCGTGTTTGTCGGGTGCAACGCACGGATCCGTGATCACCTGCGTTGGTGGCCGGTCGGGATGGGCGTGGTCTTCACACTGCTTTACACGCTGTTCTCCCTCACACAGTGGCATCAATGGGAGGTGCCCTCATGGGACAACGCGATCTTCACCCAACTGCTGCAGTCCTACGCCGCCGGGCAGCCACCCGTGGTGAATATCAAGGGCCATGATTTCAACCTGCTCGGCGATCACTTCCATCCGTTGCTGGCGGTATTGGCGCCCGGCTATTGGCTGTTTCCGTCCGCTCTCACGCCGATGATTCTTCAGGACATCCTGCTGGGATGGTCCGTGGGTGTGGTCTCCTGGTGCGCCGCTCGCGCCTTACGACCAGCACCGGCCGCGGCCGTCGCGGTGGCCTACGGGTTGAGCTTCGGGCTGCAGGGCGCGGTGGCCGTGCAGTTCCACGAGATCGCGCTGGCGGTGCCGCTGCTTGCCCTCTCCGTGTGTGCCCTGAGGGAACGGCGCTGGCCTTCGGCGGCTCTGTGGGCCGCCCCGGTCGCCCTCGTGAAGGAGGACCTGGGGATGACGGTCGCCGCCGTCGGTGCCGTGATGGTGGGGCACGCATTGCGGCCCACAGCGCGAGTGTCGGCGCTGTGGTTGCATCGCGTGTATGAACCCACGGGCCGCGTCACGGGAGGCGGGCCAGCGTCGTCGTCGGCCAAGGAACTTGTCACGGCGCTGAGCCGCACCTCGCAGCAACCGGCCGTGCTCGGAGCGCTGCTGATGGCGTGGGGAATCGGTGTGAGTCTGCTGGCGGTCTGGGTGATCCTGCCGGGGCTGAACCCCAACGATGCGTTCGCGTACGCGGACAAATTGGACGTCGCCGGTATCCTGCGCGACCCGGCCGCAGCGGTGATCACATTGTTCGTGCCCGACCAGAAACTGGGCACGTGGTTGCTCACCCTTGCGGCCGGTGCGTTGGTCGCGGTGCGCTCCCCGCTTGTCCTGATCGCCCTGCCCACGCTCGCGTGGAGAATGCTCTCGCCCAATGACGGGTACTGGGGCCCGGGGTGGCATTACAACGCGGTGATCATGCCCATTGTGTTCATCGCGGTGATCGACGCGGTGGTGAGACTGCGGGCGGCGGGCACCCGATCCCGGGCCGCACGGGCAGCGGCCGAGCTCGGACCGTGGGTTGCCCTGGTCGTGGCGCTCGCGGTCGCGACACAGCAACCGCTCGCCCACTTGGTCACGGGGGAGGCCTGGCGCCAGGACCCTCGGGCGGACGTCAAGGACGCCACGGTCCGGGCCGTTCCGGAAGGAGCATCGGTAGCCACGGACCTGACATTGATCAATGGGCTGGTGTCCCGAGCGGACGTGCATTGGATCGGTAATACGGATGACCCGGCGCCCGACTTCGTGGTGATCGATCGCGAAGGCGGTGCGTGGGGGGAGGACCCGCCGGAGGATCCCGCAGCGTACGCCCAAGAACTGTATGGCGAGCAATATGTCATCGAACGTGACGAGGAGAACATCATTCTGCTGGGCCGGGAGTCTCCGTAACGCAACGAAGTGCGCTAGACTTTGACGTTATCATCCCGGTTTTTCTGTCCTCATTAAATCGTTTCGCCGTAGCAGGCATGTCGATCAGGGGCACACGCGGTAGGACCGCACGCACCGGTGTCAATCATTTCTACCCCACCGAAGCGAGGTTCACCCATGCCTACTGAATCCACTCCCGAAACTGCTGCAGAGCTTGAGACGCCCACTACTACCGAGGCTTTGCAGGGCGCCGAAAGCGCCGCTGAGCCCGCCGAATCCAAGCCCGATACTCCCACCTTCGCCGAACTCGGCGTCGACGGCCGCATTCTGGCCGCACTCGACGACGTCGGGTACGAGTACCCCTCGCCCATCCAGGCAGCCACCATTCCCGCACTGCTGAGCGGTCGCGATGTGGTGGGTCTGGCCCAGACCGGTACCGGCAAGACCGCGGCCTTCGCAGTTCCCGCGCTGTCCAAGTTGGCGGAGCTGTCCGACCTGCACGGTCCCCAGCGCTCCACCCGCGTGCTGGTGCTCGCGCCCACCCGTGAGCTCGCGCTGCAGGTGGCGGAGGCCTTTGGTTCCTACGCGACCCACCTTGACGACTTCACCGTGCTGCCCGTGTACGGCGGTTCGTCCTACGGCCCGCAGCTGGCCGGTCTGCGCCGCGGTGCGCAGGTTGTGGTGGGCACCCCCGGTCGCGTGATCGATCACCTGAGCAAGGGCTCGCTCAAGCTCGACGACATTGCCTACGTGGTGCTCGACGAGGCCGACGAGATGCTCCGCATGGGCTTCTCCGAGGACGTCGAGAAGATCCTCAGCCAAACTCCGGTGGAAAAGCAGGTCGCCCTGTTCTCCGCCACGATGCCCAAGGCCATCCGCCGGATCGCGCAGCAGTACTTGCGTGATCCCAAGGAGATCACGGTCAAGGCCAAGACCACCACGGGCACCAACACGCGTCAGCGGTTCATGCAGGTCATGGGCCCGCACAAGCTGGACGCCATGACCCGCGTGCTCGAGGTCGAGGACTACGACGGCGTGATCGTCTTCGTCCGCACCAAGGCCGCGACCGAGGAGATCGCCGACAAGCTCAAGGCCCGCGGTTACACCGCAGCCGCGATCAACGGTGACATCCCGCAGAATTTGCGCGAGCGCACGGTGGACTCCTTGCGTGACGGCAAGGTGGACATCCTGGTCGCCACCGACGTCGCCGCCCGCGGTCTGGACGTGGAGCGTATCTCCCTGGTCGTCAACTACGACATTCCCCACGACACCGAGTCCTACGTGCACCGCATTGGCCGTACCGGCCGCGCGGGCCGCAAGGGCGAGGCCATTCTCTTCATGACGCCGCGGGAGAAGTACCTGCTGCGCGCCATCGAGAAGGCCACGCGTCAGCCGGTCGAGCAAATGCGCATGCCGTCCGTCGAGGACGTCAACCGCACTCGTAAGGAAAACTTCGCGAACCAGATCGCGGAGACCATTGAGTCCGAGGACTTGGCGTTCTTCCGCGAGCTCGTGGAGCAGTACGAGAACGAGCACGACGTGGACGCCGCCGAGATCGCGGCAGCGCTGGCCGTGATTGCTCAGGACGGTCGCCCGTTCCTGGCCGAAGAGCTTCCCGAGGTTCCGCAGCGCAAGCGCGAGCGTGACCGCCGTGAGGGCTCCGACGGCCCGCGTGGCGGCGGCGGCGGTCGCCGCAGCGGTCCCGAGGCCGGCATGCGTACCTACAAGCTGGCTGTTGGGCATCGTGACCGCGTGGCACCGGGCGCCATCGTGGGCGCACTGACCCACGAGGGTGGCTTGAACGGTTCGCAGATCGGCGCGATCGACATTCACCCCAACTTCACGTTGGTGGGTTTGTCCGAGAACCTGCCCGCGGGCACCATGGACAAGCTGTCCAACACCCGCATCAACGGCGCCCCGATCCGCATCCAGGAGGATCGCGGCCCCGGTGGCGGCGGCTCTCGCGGTGGCTCCCGTGAGGGCGGCCGGTTCCGTGACCGTGATGGTGACCGCGGCGGTCGTTTCGACCGTGGTGACCGCTCCGATCGAGGCGGGGATCGCGGCGGCGACCGTGGCGGAGACCGCGGCGGTTTCCGTGGTGGCGACCGTTCCCGTGGCGGTGGCTCCTCGTACCAGGATCGTCCGCGCAAGAAGGGCTTTCCCAAGGGCAGCGGTGGGTTCCGCGACCGCTGATAGACCCCGCTGACCGCCCGGATTCGGGCGGTCGGCACCCCGCGGATACTCTGCGGATTCGGTGAGTTCACCTCGTTTTTGCAACTCGCCGAAATGCTGTTAGAGTTTTCCGCGTTGCCCCGATAGCTCAGTGGTAGAGCGCCATCTTGGTAAGATGGAGGTCCCGGGATCGATTCCCGGTCGGGGCTCTCATGATGAGGGCCTGCGGCTTGTGCACACGAGCCGCAGGTTCATTCATGAAATGGCGGTGTAGCTCAGCTGGTTAGAGCGCACGACTCATAATCGTGAGGTCGACGGATCGAGCCCGTCCACCGCTACTTCCAAGACGTCGTTCCATGCGGAACGGCGTCTTTGTCTTTGCCCGGATGCTCCGCCCAGTAGGCTGAGGGAAAATTTTCGTCCGACCGAGGAGAGCCATGGCCATTTCAGAAGAGGTGGTGGGCCGCACGTATCCGGCTGCACCCGCCTACCAGGTGTCCCGAGAAAAGATCCGCGAGTTCGCCTCCGCGGTCAAGGCCACGGACAGCGTCCACTTCGATGTGGAGTCCGCCCGGGCCGCCGGGTACGACGATCTCGTGGCCCCGCCCACCTTTGCCATCATCGTGTCCCAGCGCGCCGACGCCGCACTGGTCCAGGATCCGAGCGCGGGTATCGATTTCTCCCGCGTGGTGCACACCGAGCAGCGATTTACACATCACCGCCCCATCGTGGCCGGTGACGAACTCCTGGCGGCCGTCACGGTTGACCAGGTGCGGCCCATGGGATCGGGTGCCATGATCACCTCCCGTGTGGAAATCACCACCGTGGCGGGCGAGCAAGTGGCCACCACCACGTCGTCGTTGTTGGTACGCGGGGAGGACCAGTAATGAATATCGCATTCGAGCAGCTCGAAAAGGGTCAGTCCATCGGCGAGCGCACCGTGCCGGTGTCCCGTGCGGATCTCGTGAAGTACGCCGGCGCCTCCGGTGACTTCAACCCGATCCACTGGAACCAGGACTTCGCCCAGAACGTGGGCCTTCCCAATGTGATTGCCCACGGCATGTTCACCATGGGGGCCGCCGTAGGTCTGGTGACCGAGTGGGCGGGTGACGCGGGCGCCGTTGTCGATTATCAAACCCGCTTCACCAAGCCCGTGGTCGTCCCGAACCGTTTCGACACGGAAGTCCGAGCCGGAACCGAGTTGTCCGTGAGCGGCGCGATCGGCGCGGTGGACCAAGAGGCCCGCACCGCGCGCGTGGACCTCACCGTCACCGCTCCCGATATGGCCGAGGAGGGCGCGGACCCGGCCGAGGCCAAGGCGCTCAAGGTCTTGGTCAAGGCCCAGGTTGTTGTGAAGTTCTAGCATTAGAGTTAACCATCATGAATGCACCCCGACTGGCCGATCTGACCACCACCGCGGTGGGCGGCCCCGCTTCCCGTTACGTCAAGGCGGAGACCGAAGAGCAACTGACGCGCGCGGTGGCCGCGGCGGACGATGCCGGCGAGCCGATCCTGATCGTGGGCGGGGGCTCCAACATTCTGGCCTCGGACAACGGCTTCGAGGGGACCGTGGTGCACGTGGCCACGGAGGGTATCCACGTGGTGGAGACATCGTCCGCCCGTGGCTCTCTGGTTGAGGTGCAGGCCGGGCACTCGTGGGAGCGGGCGGTTCAGTGGAGCGTTCAACAGGGCCTGGCGGGCCTGGAAACGCTGTCCGGCATTCCCGGGACCACGGGAGCCACTCCCGTGCAGAACGTGGGCGCGTACGGCACAGAGGTTTCGCAGACCATCGATAGCGTGCGCGCGTGGGATCGTCAGGCACGTGAGCTCCGCACCTTCAGCGCCGGTGACCTGGAGTTCTCCTACCGCGATTCTGTGCTCAAGCGCAGTATGGAACACGGGACTCCGCGCTACGTGGTGCTCTCCGTGACATTCCGGTTGTTGCCCCAGGCCGTGGGGCTGCCCGTGCGCTACGGGCAGCTGGCCTCGGCGCTGGGTGTGGAGATCGGTGAGTGTGCACCACTGGACGCCGTGCGCGAGACCGTGCTGCGGCTGCGAGCCTCCAAGGGGATGGTGCTCAACCCGCAGGACCGGGACACCTACAGCACCGGCTCATTCTTCACGAACCCCATTGTGGAGGACCCGGCTCGCCTGGAGGCCCTGCCTGATGACGCCCCGCGCTACCCCGTGCTCGACGCCGCGGGCCACCAGATCCCCGGGGCCACCAAATTATCCGCCGCGTGGCTCATCGACCAATCCGGATTCGGCAAGGGGTTCGGGCTACCCGGCTCGCGGAATCAGCAGCTGGACCTCGACGGCGAGTCCGTGGCCGCCGGCCGCGCCGCCGTCTCGACCAAACACACCCTGGCCATGACCAACCGCGGTAGGGCGTCCTCCGAAGACCTCGCGTCCCTGGCTCGTACCGTGCGTGACGGCGTGGAGCACGTGTTCGGCGTGCGGTTGGTACCCGAACCGGTCCTGGTGGGGATGAGCCTCTAGGTGCTCACGACAGCATGAGCTCCGAACTCCAGGAAGAGATCCGGCGCGGCGAGGAAGGCGGCCGGATCCAGCGGACCGTGTTGCGGGTCAAGGCGTTCTCCTACAAACACCCCGCACTGCGAGCCATTCACCTGACGTTGGTGACTGTGCTGGGCGCGCTCTTCTTGGTGCTGGGGATCATCATGTTGGTCACGCCAGGCCCCGGGTGGTTGTTCATTTTCCTGGGCATCGGTCTCTGGAGCACCGAATTCGCGTGGGCGCACCGGCTCAACCAGCGCGTCAAACGACTGGCCCTGAAGGCGTGGCGCTGGTGGTCGAACATCGTGGCCGAATGGCGGTTCCGCCGCGCCCGCGACAAGCCACATCACTTACTCCAAGGGCCGCGACACCTGCGTGTCACGGCCCATGGAACGGGTGAGAAGTAGGCCGAGGCCTACAGCGTGCCGGTCGCGATCTTGAGCATGCGACGCAGGGGCTCTGCGGCACCCCACAGCAGTTGATCCCCCACGGTGAAGGCGGAGATGTACTCCGGGCCCATGGAGAGCTTGCGGATGCGGCCCACCGGGATGTCCAGGGAACCGGAGGCAGCCACCGGCGTCAGATCCTGCATGCTGGCTTCCTTGGTGTTGGGGATGACCTTGGCCCACTGGTTCTCGGCGTCGATGATCCGCTCGATCTCCGCCACCGGAAGGTCCTCGCGCAGCTTGATGGTCAGCGCCTGGGAGTGGCTGCGCATTGCGGCGATGCGCACGCACAACCCGTCCACGGGAATCAGGTCCTCGCCGGAGCGGCCCAAAATCTTGTTGGTCTCGGCCTCCGCCTTCCATTCCTCACGGGACTGGCCGTTGCCCAGATCGGCGTCGATCCAGGGGATGAGCGAACCGGACAGCGGCACACCGAACTGTGAGGCGTCCAACTCACCGGAACGCTGCTTGGCGAGCACCGCGCGGTCGATCTCGAGAATGGCCGAAGCGGCGTCGGCGAGGTGATCCGACACGGAACCGTGGATGTCCCCGAACTGCTGAATGACCTCGCGCATGTGGCGGGCGCCGCCACCGGACGCGGCCTGGTAGGTCATGGAGGTGGTCCACTCCACCAGGTTGTTGTTGAACAGCCCGCCCAGGCCCATGAGCATGCACGAGACCGTGCAATTGCCGCCGCTGAAGTCCTTCACACCGCGTGCCAGACCCGCGTCGATCACGTCGCGGTTGACCGGGTCCAACGGGATGATGGAGGACTCTTCCATGCGCAGGGTGGAGGCCGCGTCGATCCAGATACCGTCCCAGCCGGCATCGCGCAGCTTGGAGTGCACGGCCTTCGTGTAGTCGCCACCCTGGGCGGTCACCAGGATGGGAAGTGCGGACAGCGCCGCAATGTCGTAGGCGTCCTGCAACGTCCCGGCGTCACCCATACCCTCAATGGTGGGCGCGGCGCCTCCGGCATTGGAGGTGGAGAAGAATACGGGGTCGAGGCTGGCGAAATCGTTTTCGGCGCGCAGACGGTCCATCAGAACGGAACCGACCATGCCGCGCCAGCCAATGAAGCCTACGGCTGAGGGTTGTGAAGTCATGCCGCCCAGTCTATCGATCCGAAGATCGGGCGTGACCCACGGTTACTCCTGGTTGCGCGGATCCGGGGTTTCGGCCACCAGATCCTGATAGCTCGGGAATCGCTGCAGGTAGTCGAGCACGTACGTGCACGTGGGGCGGATCTGCACGCCCTGTTCACGGAACTTGTCGAAGACGAAGGTCACCAGGGTGCGGGCGTAGCCCTGGCGACCGAAGGCCTCGGCCACAATGGCGTGTTGCACGTCCACGGTGCCGTCATCGAGGATTTCAACCCCCAAGAAGCCGATGAACTGCTGGTCGTCCCACAGCTCGTAGCGGCCACGATCGGGATTGGCACGCAGGTCGAGCGTGGGGCTTTCATGGATGCTCGGTGTGGGGCCAGTGGTCACGGCGGCTCAATCCTCCAAGGTAGAAGTGGTCAAGATCACGCTATCTCATGTTTCGTCATGGTTCCTTCGCGCGTCTCACGGCGACTTATCGGCGCGTGTACTCGTCCATTCGGAAACGAGGCCCCTTGCTGGACTCGGCCCAGTCGGCCAGCTCGCGTTGCCGCCAGGTGTCATCCAGTCGCGGCGCTACGGTGTCGCCCTCCACCGCGAGGTCCACGGTGGTCACGTAGGCGCGAGTCAACGGCAGCGCTTCGTGGGCGAGGGCGTCGGCCCAGATCCGGGTCCCACCAATGGCCCAGATCTCGCCGTTCGGGTCGTCGAGCAGCGACAGCGCGAGTTCCAGGGCTTGCGCGTACGACGCCGCCGTCCACACGTTGTCGCCGTCGCCCGCCACGGTCTCGGGGCGGCTGGTGACCACGATGTTGGGTCGCCCCGGAAGCGGTCGGAATCGGGGTGGGAACGATTCCCAGGTGCGGCGCCCCATGATCACCGGATGCCCGGTGGTGGTGCTCGAGAAGAACCGCAGGTCCTCGGGCACGTGCCAGGGGATCGTGCCGTCCTTACCGATGATGCCCTGGGGATTCTGGGCCCAGATGGCACCCACGGTGGGGCCGTTCGGGCTGATCGCGGGTAAAGATGTGGATCGTGCCGCGCTCATACCGCCACCGGTGCCTTGATCCCGGGGTGGTACCTGTAACCGACCACCTCGAAGTCCTCGTAGTCGTAGTCGAAGATGGAACCCGGTGTGCGCAGGATCTTCAGCTGCGGGTACGGGTAGGGTTCGCGGGCCAGTTGCTTGGTGACCTGCTCCACGTGATTGGCGTAGATGTGGCAATCACCTCCGGTCCAGATGAACTCACCGGGGACCAGATCGCATTGCTGGGCCACCATCATGGTGAGCAGCGCGTACGAGGCGATGTTGAAGGGGACGCCCAGGAAAAGGTCCGCGGAACGCTGGTAAAGCTGACAACTGAGGGCGTCGGGGCCGTCCTCGCGAGGCTGCACGTAGAACTGGAACAGCGCGTGACACGGCGGCAACGCCATGTTCTCGACTTCCGCGGGGTTCCACGCGGTCACTACGTGACGGCGCGAATGCGGCGAGTTCTTGATGGATTCCACCACGCGCGCGATCTGGTCGATGCTCTCCCCGTGACCGGCCGGCCAGCTGCGCCACTGCACCCCGTACACGGGGCCCAGGTCACCGTTCTCGTCCGCCCATTCGTCCCAAATGCTCACACCGCGTTCCTGCAACCAGCGCACATTGGAGGACCCGGACAAGAACCACAACAGTTCCAGGGCAAGGGATTTGAAGTGGACGCGCTTGGTGGTCAACAGGGGAAAGGACTCGGAGAGGTCGTAGCGGATCTGCCGGCCGAATACTGAGCGCGTACCCGTGCCGGTCCGGTCGGACTTGAGGGCACCGTGGGTCATGACCTCGGCCAGAAGATCTTCGTAGGGCGTGGGAATGGCAGACATGGTTTCCTTTGTGCTGAGTACGGGCCCGCAGACCGGTTACGGGTCCGGCCCGGTGCTACCGGGCCGGAGGCCGCCGGTCGCAGTGACTCACGGGTCAGTCGTCGAACGGGGTGATGATTTCACAACTCACGGCTCGGCCCTTGGTGTTCCGGGGCATCTGGAGCACGAGCATTTCACCGGGGGAAAGGTACGGATCCGCATCGGGTAGCTCCTCGACCATGGTGGCGGGCATGTGGCGGGCCAGTACTTTGAGCACCGTGGGTAGTACCGGACGATGGGTGCACAGCACCACGGGGTGCTCCGTGTCGAAGAGCTGCTCGACAACGGCTGCGGCCTTCTTGGGGGAGCGCTTGTGGGCCGCCTCCGTCAGCTGCGAGCGTTCCTTGACCTTGGCGCTGTACTTCTTGGCGTACGGGATCACCGTGGACATGCAGCGCAACCACGGGGAGGTGTGGACCCTCCTGGGTTGCCAGGCGGCCAACAACCGTGTGACGGCCAGGGCCTGCCGCTTGCCGGTGGCCGCCAGGGGACGATCACCCTCCGCGCGCTGCCACGAGGAACGGGGTTTCGCCTTGGCATGGCGCACAATGATGACGGGGCGGGTCGACAGGGTGCCGTTGCGATGCAAGGCCACCAGCTCGTCGAGGGGTTCACGGTCGTCCGCGTTGCTGAGCATGGTGCGGGCCTGATCCGCTCTCACCCACCGCAGCTCGTCCACTTCACCGTGATCGGGTGTGGCCTGCGCGGAAGCCGAGATCTCTGCGGCCCAGTACTTCACCAGTTTCGACTGGTCCCTGACCTGGTAACGGATCGACGGCAACGGCACGCCCAAGCGCACCGACAGGCCCACTTCTTCGCGCAGTTCACGCACGGCGGTTTCCGGGAGGGTCTCTCCGTTGTCCTGTTTGCCCTTGGGCCAGGACCAGTCGTCATAACGCGGCCGGTGGATGACCAGTACTTGAAGCTCGCCCGCGCTGCGACGCCAACACAGACAGCCTGCGGCGTAGACGTCGATCTTTCCGGAGGCATTACTTTTTGCCATGACCCGCTCTCTGTCTGATGGACCAAGGTGGCACGCGTTTCTGCACCCGAGGGGGCGGGACGGCACCTCTCAGATGTTATCCGGTGATCTCGCCCCGGAACATCACGTCCAGGTGCCACCGCTCGAAACCGAGCTTTTCGTACAGCGCCATGGCGGGGGCGTTGTCCCCGTCCACGTACAGCATCACGTGCTCGAGGTCCTGTCCGGCCAGGTAATTGATGCCCGCGGCGGTCAGTGCCTTGCCGAGTCCGCGGCCCTGTTGCTCCGGGGAGATGCCCACGACGTAGACCTCACCCATCGCGGGGGAGCCGTCCGAGACGGGGTGGATCTTGGTCCAGTGGAAGCCCTGGATGACCTCGGGGTCATCGGCGCGAACGGCCAGCAAGAACCCGGGCGCGTCGAACCATTCCTCGGCTTCCCGCTGACGCAGATCGTCCAGGGTCATCCTGCCCTGCTCCGGGTGGTCCGAGAACGCCTGCGCATTGACCCTCAGCCACCCGTTCTCGTCGCGGTTCTGCTCGAACGGCCGGATCTCGAGGCCCTCGGCCAGATCCACCGGCAACGGAAGATCGGAGGACCCGCGCAGTCCTCGCTTCAAGCGGTACAGGTCGCGTACCGCCGTCAGTCCGTAGGTTTCGGCAAGTCGCCGGGCACCCGGATGATCACCGTGGGCCCAGGCCTCCACCGTGCCCTCGACCTGCCCGCGCACCTCTCGTGCCAGGGCCGCGCCGATCCCGGCACCGCGACACTCGGGGTCCACCACGAGTTCCACCGTGAAGGTGGAGGCCTGGTCCGAGTCCGGGTTGATGAGCGCGCTACCCACCAGGGCGCCGTCCTCGGTCGCGGTGACCGAGCGGAGCCCAGCCCTGGCCGAACGCACGTCAACGAGCGTCTGATCCGAGAACGGGGGATCGCCGTCGGCGCGGGTGGCTCGCTGAGCCAGGCCCGTCAAAGCTGCGGGATCGGCAACCCCGTCCTGACTGAGAATGGTCACGGCCATGACATACCTCCACTGTGAGCGGTTGGGTGGCGTGTCAGGACTCGCTGTCCCGGCCCGCCGTGAAGCTGTACCCCACGTTACGCACCGTGGTGATCAGGTGCTCGTGGTCGGCCCCCAATTTCGCGCGCAGCCTTCGAATGTGCACGTCGACCGTGCGAGTGCCGCCGTAATAGTCGTAGCCCCACACCTGCGACAGCAACTGGGCGCGTGTGAAGACACGGCCCACGTTCTGCGCGAGGAATTTGAGCAGTTCGAACTCCTTGTACGTGAGGTTCAGCGGGGTGCCGCCGATCTTGACGGTGTACGAACCGTCGTCGATGGTCACGTTGCCGGCCCTGATCACGGACTCGTCCTGCGTTTCCTCCGGACCTCGGGCGCTCGCCAATCGCAATCGGGCCTCGATCTCTGCGGGCCCGGCATTGTGCAGCACCACGTCCGTAACACACCACGACGCCGCCACGGCCGCCATCCCGCCCTCGGTCAGGGCCAGGAGCACGGGAACGGGAGTGTCTCGGGCGGCCAGGGACTGGGCGGTGTTGCGCGCGGCCACCATGTTGGTGGTGCCGTCGAGGACCACCACATCCGGTTGCCGCACGTGCTTGAGGGCCCCGAGGGAACTGAGCGGCACCACGTCTATCTGGTGCGAGAGGAGCTCTAGGCCGGGAAGAACAGTGGCGAGCGCGTTGGTTTCATCGCTGAGCAGCACAATCTGGAGCACGGATCATCCCGTTGATGGTGAGGGAAGCTCACCCAGGGAATTCCCCCGGGCGGCTGTGTTGACCATTATAAATACTCGAGACGCGCGGTAATTTTCACGATCACGATGGAACCTCGTTGCCCCGATCAGCAGGCGTGCTGACCCGTTCGCGGGTTCGGGGCGGTTAGGCTGAAGGGAATATCTGCCCCAGACCGTGCGCGGAGGAAACCCATGAGATACGCAAGGATCATCGGCGCGGCCGCCGTCTCGCTGATTCTTGCCCTCGGTGCCAGTGTGCTGGGTGGTTTGCTTCCGCTGATCGTGTCCGTGGTCATGGCCGTGGTGATCGCGGTGGGCTGGCCCGCGGCCACGGGGATCAAGGCCCGCCGCCGGCACAACGTGATTATTGCCGCGGCCGGCGTGATCGCGTGTTCCCTGGTGAATTTCGTCCCGGATCAGCAGCTCATCTGGCTCCCGGCCGTGGTGGGCGTGGCTTTCATGGTCGTGTGCGTGGCCGAGCTGGTGCGTGGTGAAGGAGCCGAGGGTCGTTTGGAATCAACCCTGGCCTCCGTGACGGGTGTCATGGCCGCCGTGAGTGCCTCCGGCTGGATCGGACTGAGTCACGTGGAGGAGCTCTACGGTTTGGGCACCTGGGTCACCGTGACCGGTGTGGGTTTGCCGCTCGCCCTCATCATCGGTGTGGTGGGTGTGCGGATCATTTCCGCGGCACCGGAGACCCCTAAGCGCAGGGGCCTGTTGACCCTGGGCGTAACACCCGTTGCACTACTCGGTGTGGCAGCGCTTTTCGCCGGTCGGATACTGGCCTCCGTGGTAGCTTAGAACCATGCTTGCACTCGAAATCTTTTACCTTGTCCTGTTGGTTCTGGCCGGTCTCGCGATCGGCGGTATTGCTCTGAAGGTCATCACCGGCCTCTTCAAGGGCCAGCTCTAAACCCATGCCCGTTGAGATTCCCACCAATCTCACTCCTGAGCTCGTGCCGTTCGCATGGCTTTTGGGAACCTGGGAGGGTGACGGCTTTGTGGGTTACGGAGACGCCGAACAGCGTGCGTTCCGGCAGCGGGTCACGTTCGAGCAGCACGGTCTGCCGTTCGTTGTGTACCGCGGGCAGACCACGCTCCTCAATGATGAGGGCGAACCCCAACGTGAAGCCACCTACGAACAGGGTTTCTGGGAACTCGCTCGTCCTCGCGAGGACGGGGACATCGGCCCCGGCATGCTGCCTCCCGACCCCGTGCCGGTCCTGAAGGCCGCTCAGGACGTCGAGGACCTGCGCAATGCTGATGGTGGTTTCGACATCTCCGTCTCCATGCTCCACCCGGGTGGTATTTCCGAGCTCTACCTGGGGCAGATCAAGGGACCCCGTGTGGACCTCGCTACGGACGCCGTAATGCGCGCCCAGGGCGCCAAGGAGTACGCCTCCGGGACCAGGCTGTACGGCCTGGTCAACGGAAACCTCATGTGGGCGTGGGACATGGCCGCCAACGGTCATGAGTTGGCCACGCACGCCTCCGCCGAACTGAAGAAGGTTGATTCGCTCCAGTGACTTCCACTGACTCCTCGTACCGATCCGTTCTCCTCTCGCGCCCCGGCGCGGTGGTGGCAGACAACCTGGACGAGGGGGTGGCAGGCCACTACGGAGACCCCGTTCCCGAACAGCGCGCGCTGGATCGCGGTACGGGCTACGTGGACCAATCCCAGCGCGGCATTGTGACGGTGACCGGCGCGGACCGCCTCAGCTGGCTCACCACACTGTCCTCGCAGGTGCTCACGGGTCTCAAGCCCGGGCAGAGCACCGAGACGATGTTCCTCAGTATCCAGGGCAGGGTGGAGTTCGCGCCTCACGCCGTGGACGACGGAACCACCACGTGGCTCATTGCCGAGGCTCAAGAGGCTCCCGGGCTCGCCGCGTGGCTCGAGTCCATGAGGTTCGCCATGCGCGTTGAGGTCGCGGACGTCAGCTCCCAGTGGGCCGTCATCGCCGCCACCAAGGACCTGAGCGCGGAACTGACCGCCGCGCTGGAAGGCACCCGGGCGGCGTCGGACGCCGTGATCGTGTGGCGTGACCCCTGGCCCGAGATCTCCCCCGGCGGCTATGCCTACAGCACGGCCCCGGACCACCCCGGGTCGGAACGTCCGTGGTTCGAACACCTGGTCCCCATGAGCGCCCTGGAGAGCGCGGCCGCAGCCCTGGACGAGCAGGGTTGCACTCCGGCCGGTTCCTGGGCGGCCGAGGCGTTGCGCATCGCGGCGTGGCGGCCACGCTGGGGGGCAGAGACGGACGTCAAGACCATTCCCCACGAGCTCGACTGGATGCGCACCGCCGTGCACCTGTCCAAGGGCTGCTACAAGGGCCAGGAGACCGTGGCCCGCGTGCACAACCTGGGGCACCCGCCGCGCAGACTCACGTTCCTGGACCTGGACGGTTCCCAGCACACGCTGCCGGCGGCCGGTGCGGAAGTGTTCCTCAACGACAAGTTGGTCGGGCACGTGACGTCCGCCCGCTTGCATCACGAAGCCGGCCCCATTGCCCTGGCCGTGCTCAAACGGAACGTGGATCCCCAGGCCGAACTGCTGGTGCGGGACACGGTCGGGGAAGGCCCGGGTCAGGAAAGCGCCCCGGGCGGCGGCGCGATCGAGCAATGGTCCGCTGCCCAGACCGTGGTGGTTCAGCCGGACGCCGGTTCGGTGGTCGGTCGGCCCAAGGACCTGATGCGGGGCCCCCGCGACGGCGGGATGCGCCTCTAAACCCACACTGACACGGAATCGCGGCGGATCATGGATAGTCCTGATCCGCCGCGATTCGTCGTCAGTGCGGTTCGGGGCCGCGGCGAAGTGCGGCGGCACTCGCGTTCGCCCTCGTGACACCGCACCCGCCGACGCCGCCGGGAGCCTACCGGCCGAACAGCACCTTGGCTTCTTCGTACCGTTCCAGGGGGACCGTCTTGAGGCCGTCGAGGGCCTCGCTGAAGTCCACGCGGACCACGTCCGTGCCGCGCAGCGCGCACATCTTGCCCCACTCGTGGTCCTCGGCCATGCTGGTGGCAGCCATGCCCAGGCGGGTGGCGAGCACGCGGTCGAAACCCGTGGGAGCGCCGCCGCGCTGGATGTGGCCCAGCGTGGTGTTGCGCGTTTCGATCCCGGTGATCTCCTCGATCTGCTGGGTCACGAAGTCACCCGCCCCGCCCAGTCGCGGCCGACCGGAAGCCTCTTGGCCCTTACCGGCAAAGGCCTCGTCGTAACCCTCGGGGATGAACCCCTCGGCAACGACCACCAGGGGCGAACGACCCCGGTCGTAAACTTCCTTGGCCCACATGGCGACCTGTTCCATGGACTCGCGGTGTTCCGGGATCAGGATCGCGTGGGCGCCGGCGGCCATGCCCGAATGCAGAGCGATCCAGCCCACGTGGCGGCCCATGACCTCGGCCACCATGCACCGGTGGTGGGATTCGCCGGTGGTGCGCAGCCGGTCCATGGCATCGGTCGCGATGGACACGGCGGTGTCGAAACCGAACGTGTAGTCGGTGGCCTTCAAATCGTTGTCGATGGTCTTGGGGACGCCCACCACGGGCAGTCCCGCGTCCGCCAAACGCTTGGCGCCCGCCAGGGTGCCCTCACCGCCGATGGCCACGATCGCATCGATCTGATTGGCCTCCAGGACCTTGGCGATGTTCTCCGGGCCACCATGGGGGCCGTCGAACGGGTTGGTCCGCGAGGTGCCCAGAATGGTGCCGCCCTGGCGTGCCAGGCCACGCACACTTTGGCGGGGGAGCTCCATGATGTCCCCCTCGACCACACCGCGCCAACCGTCACGGAACCCCACGAAATCATGATCGTAGGACTTGATCCCGTGCAGGACCGCACCGCGGATTACGGCGTTCAGCCCGGGGCAGTCTCCGCCGCTCGTCATTAGGCCAATTCTCATGCGTGCTTCAGCGCTCCTCGGTGATCGAGTGTGAACCTTCCCTGACCAGTCTAATGAGTCGCGGGTGGGGTCGATAAGAAGTGCAACCGCGCCGTGTTCAATACTCGTTAACCCCGCCACCTAGAATTGCTGGTGAGACGCACACAGGGTGCCGCCCGCGGCACAAGCCACTAGGAGGACATATGACCCCGCAGCAGGAACCGGCACGGGAGAACCTCCGCGAGTTCATCGACAAACTTGTGGAACAGGGGTACACGGTGCGGGACGGACAGTCCCCGGACCCGGACCTCATTGATCCAGGTGGAAGCGCCGTGGAGACGTGGCGCGAGGGCTACCCGTACGACGAGCGCATGTCCCGCGAGGACTACGAGCTCGAGAAATATCAGCTGCAAATCGAGTTGCTGAAGTTCCAGTACTGGGGTCAGGACAACGACCTCAAGCACGTGATCGTGTTCGAGGGCCGCGATGCCGCCGGCAAGGGCGGCACCATCAAGCGCTTCACCGAGCACCTCAACCCGCGTGCCGCGCGCACCGTGGCGCTGAACAAACCTTCGGACCGGGAACTGGGTCAGTGGTACTTCCAGCGTTACATCCAGCACCTGCCCACCAACGGTGAGATCGTGCTGTTCGACCGCTCGTGGTACAACCGGGCCAACGTGGAACACGTCATGGGTTTCTGCACCGACGAGGAGTACGAGAGCTTCATGGGGCAGGCCCCCACGTTCGAGAAGATGCTCGTGGACGACGGTATCCACCTGACCAAATTCTGGTTCTCCGTGACCCAGCACGAACAGCGCACACGCTTTGCCATCCGCCAGATCGACCCGGTGCGCCGCTGGAAACTTTCACCCATGGACCTGGCTTCCCTGGACCGCTGGGAGGACTACACCGTGGCCAAGGAAGAGACCTTCCGCCGTACGGACACGGACCACGCTCCGTGGATCACCATTAAGTCCAATGACAAGAAACGTGCTCGCCTCAACGCGATGCGCTACTTCCTCAACCAGTTCGACTACGAGGACAAGGACACCTCGGTGGTCTACCCGCCGGACCCGCTGATCGTCCGTCGTGGCCGCGACGCCGTGGACGACTGACGACTGCCGATCATTGAACGAAGGCTGGGCCCCGCACCACGTGGTGCGGGGCCCAGCCTTCGTTGTGGATCGCTCAGGCGATATCGTTCCGTTCGTCCCCGGCTCGGGCGAAATTATGGCGGTCCACCAGGACCCAGGACGCCGCGGCGTTGACGGCGGCCACGCCGAAAACGGAGGGCCACGCGCCGATCTTCTTGGCCAGCGGGTGGGACAGTCCGAAGCCCGCGAGGTACACCACGCTGAGTCCCGCGGTGGTGACGGGTCCGGCCGATGTGTACCAGGTGCGCCCGGCCAGCACGCCGTTTGCCAGCAGCACCACTCCGCCCAGGGCCCGGACCCTGGTCAATCGGGCCACGGCGTAGCCGCCGATCAGACCGCCGGCCACCACGGCCGCGCTGGGCAGCCGCACGGGGGAGGGCAGCTGTTGATCCACGGAATGCAGTGTTTCCTTGAGGTTCATTTACTTGGCTCCCAGAACTTTCTGCAGGCGGGACAAGCCCTCGGCGAGGTCATCGTCGCCCAGAGCGTAGGAGAGGCGTAGATAACCGGACGGGCCGAATGCCTCTCCCGGGACCACGGCCACTTCGGCGCGCTCCAGGATCATGTCGGCGAGCTCGGTGCTGGTCCGGGGCATGACGCCGTCGAAATCGCGGCCCAGCAACCCGGTCACGTCGGGGTAGGCGTAGAAGGCGCCGGTGGGAGTGGGGCAGACCACGCCGTCAATGGCATTGAGACCGTCCACGATCACCCGCCGACGTCGATCGAAGGCCTCGCGCATGCGGGTCACCTGCTCCGTGGGCCCGTTCAGGGCGGCCAGTGCCGCCCGCTGGGCCACGTTGTTCACATTGGAACTGAGGTGGGACTGCAGATTGGTGGCGGCCTTGATGACGTCCTTGGGGCCGACCATCCAGCCCACGCGCCAGCCGGTCATGGCGTACGTCTTGGCCACGCCGTTGAGCAGAATCAGGTGCTCGCTCAGCTCGGGAGCGGCCTGGGCGATGGAGGTGAACTCCACGCCGTCGTAGGTGAGGTGCTGGTAGATCTCATCGCTGATCACAAAGATGCCCTTGGACGCGGCCCATTCGCCCACGGCCTTGGTCTCCTCGGCGGTGTACACCGCACCCGTCGGGTTGGACGGCGAGCAGAACAGCAGCGCCTTGGTCTTCTCGGTGTGGGCGGCTTCCAACTGCTCCGGGGTGACCTTGTAGTCCTGATCCGCGCCGGCGAAGACCTCCACGGGATTGCCGCCGGCCAGCCGGATGGCCTCCGGGTAGGTGGTCCAGTACGGGGCGGGCAACAAGACGTCGTCGCCCTCGTCCACCACGGTCTGGAAGGCCTGGTAAACCGCCTGCTTGCCCCCGTTGGTGACCAGCACCTGTGCGGGGTCCACGCGCCACCCGGAATCGCGGGCGGTGGCATCCGCAATGGCCTGGCGCAGCTCGGGAAGTCCCGCAGCGGGGCTGTATCTGAAGTTCTTGGGATCTTCGAGGGCTTGCGCCGCGGCCTCGACTATGTAGTCGGGGGTCGAGAAGTCGGGCTCGCCGGCTCCGAAACCGATCACGGGCCGCCCGTCGGCCTTGAGTGCCTTGGCCTTGGCGTCCACCGCGAGCGTCGCGGACTCGGCAATCGCGCCGATCTTGCGGGAAATTCGCTGCTGAGCTGGGGGCATGGTGGTCAACTCTCCTCGGTTCGGTGACAGCGTCCGCCCTGACTGCGCAGCCAGAAGGCGCTCGCCACCCAGTTTAGGCGGGCATCCGCGTTCTTTGCACGATGGCGGCCGTACGCGTAAGATCATTTGTTGGTGCGTTTACTTTCGCGCGCCTGGATGCGGACCCGTGCCGGATCACTCGCGCGAAAGTGCTAAGCTCATGCACCGTGTTCGTGGTCTTGTGTGAACAAGCCGCAAACTGAAGGGCAGTGGCGCAATTGGTAGCGCAGCGGTCTCCAAAACCGCAGGTTGCAGGTTCGAGTCCTGTCTGCCCTGCTTCAGACCTACAACGGCACATACACCACCGCCGGGAACCAATCCACGCAGGGGAGAGCCGATGTCGCACACCGTTACCGGAGAAACCTCGGACCAACCCGCTGGATCAGATCAGCAGCGGGGCTTTTTTGGTCGCATCTGGTTGTTCATTCGACAGGTCATCGGCGAGCTCAAGAAGGTCGTCGCACCGTCGCGTCGCGAACTCGTCAATTTTGTTCTGGTCGTGCTGGTCTTCGTGGCCTTCATGATGTTGTTGATCTCCCTTCTGGATCTGGGCTTCGGCCAGGTAGCCATCTGGGTCTTCGGCAACGGCGACCAGGCCTGAGACCACACCAACTTCTAGCCGTCCACAGAAAGCAGGAATCTCCAGTGACCGACCACGAGCTCGAAAACGAAGCCACTGAGGCAGCGCAGCCCGAGTCCGCCCCCGCGGACGCTGCGCAGTCGGAGGCTGCCGAGAGCGTGTCCGCCACTGCCGATGAGGTCGCGCAGACCCCGGCTGAGAACGAGACCGCTGAAGCGGATGAGGCAGAACCCTCGGTCCCCGAGGAATCGCTCCCCCAGGAATCGACCGCAGAGGACCAGGCCGCTCAGGACCTGGCCGCCGAGGACGAGGTGGACCCCGTCGAGGAGTTCAAGTCCCAGCTGCGCCGCCAGGAAGGCGACTGGTTCGTGATCCACACCTACGCCGGCTACGAGAACCGTGTGAAGACCAACCTGGAGACCCGTATCCAGTCCCTCAACATGGAAGAGGACATCTTCCAGATCGAGGTGCCCATGGAAGAGGTCGTGGAGATCAAGAACGCCCAGCGCAAGACCGTGCGCCGCGTTCGCATCCCCGGATACGTGCTGGTTCGGATGAACCTCACCGACGCCTCGTGGGGTGCCGTCCGGCACACCCCGGGCGTGACCGGATTCGTGGGCCAGGACGCCTACAACCCCGTGCCGCTGCGCATGGACGAGGTGTTCGAGATGCTCGCACCGGTCTTCGAAACCCCGGATAAGGCCAAGGGCCTGGGCGAGACCGCCGGCGGCGGTGCCGCCTCCGGCGCTGCGGAGCCCGCGATCACCGTGGACTTCGAGGTCGGCGAGTCCGTGATCGTGAAGGAGGGTCCGTTCGAGACCCTTCCCGCCACGATTTCCGAGATCAAGGTGGAATCCCAGCAGCTCGTGGTGCTGGTGTCCATTTTCGAGCGCGAAACCCCGGTCACCCTGGGCTTCCACCAGGTCACCAAGATCTGATCGCGCCCTCAGTTTTCGGACACCCCCGGATGAGCTTTGGTCCGGGGCGTTTCCGTTCGGTCACCGCGCCACGGTGACCACCCGCCGTCGTACGCTCCTGTGCGGCGGTACGTACAGCAAGCAAAGGACCATCACATGGCTCCCAAGAAGAAGGTCTCAGGCCTGATCAAGCTGCAGATCCAGGCAGGTGCCGCTAACCCGGCTCCTCCCGTGGGTCCCGCACTCGGTCAGCACGGCGTCAACATCATGGAATTCTGCAAGGCCTACAACGCGGCCACGGAATCCCAGCGCGGCAACATTGTGCCGGTGGAAATCACCGTGTACGAGGACCGTTCGTTCACTTTCGTCACCAAGACCCCGCCGGCTGCTCAGCTGATCAAGAAGGCTGCAGGCGTCGCCAAGGGTTCCGGTGTGCCCCACACCAACAAGGTCGGCAAGATCACCATGGACCAGGTCCGTGAAATTGCCGAGACCAAGAAGGAAGACCTCAACGCCAACGATGTCGAGGCTGCTGCCAAGATCATTGCCGGCACCGCCCGTTCCATGGGCATCGAGGTTGCCTGAGCGCTCTAGCTAGCTCTCAGTACCAAACATTTTCCCGTGGCAGGGCCGAGCGCGGTCCGCAGACCACAACTGCACAAGGAGAACAAGCAGATGGCAAAGCGCAGCAAGGCATACCAGGCGGCTGCCGCCAAGATCGAAGAGGGCAAGTTCTACGCCCCCGCCGAGGCGGTCGCCCTGGCCAAGGAATTGGCCGAAGGCAGCAAGTCCGACCCCACCGTTGAGGTGGCCATGCGATTGGGCGTTGACCCTCGCAAGGCGGACCAGATGGTTCGCGGCACCGTGAACCTGCCCCACGGCACCGGTAAGACCGCCCGCGTGGTCGTCTTCGCAACCGGTGACAAGGCTGCGGCTGCCGAGGCAGCCGGCGCCGATTACGTGGGTTCCGATGACCTGATCGCCAGGGTCCAGGACGGCTGGGTGGATTTCGACGCCGCCGTGGCCACCCCGGACATGATGGGCAAGGTTGGCCGTCTGGGTAAGGTTCTGGGTCCCCGTAACCTCATGCCGAACCCCAAGACCGGCACCGTGACCATGGACGTCGCCAAGGCTGTTGGTGACATCAAGGGCGGTAAGATCGACTTCCGCGTCGACAAGCACTCCAACTTGCACTTCATCATTGGCAAGGCGTCCTTCGACACCCAGAAGTTGGCCGAGAACTACGGTGCGGCTCTGGAAGAGGTGCTTCGTTTGAAGCCTTCCGCTTCCAAGGGTCGTTACGTCACCAAGGCCACCGTGGCCACCACGTTCGGCCCGGGTGTTCCCGTGGATCCGAATGCCACCGAGGTGCTCGGCGAGGCGTGATCCTCGTTCGTGCCGGTGAACGGCCCGATTGAGTAGTGTGACGGAAGGGCTCGGACCAATTATGGCCGGGCCCTTCCTGCTCACCACTGAGGGCCGCGATAAACTGAGCAGTACACTTGCTATCTCGTGTCGAATGCAATGGTGCATGATCGTTGGAGGGCAGGTTCGTTCCGAATAGCTCGGAACGCGGAAGGAGTTCCACGTGAGTCAGACATCAGCGCTGACCATTGAGCTGATGCGTATCCCTGACGGGTTCGATCAGGCTGCACAGGATCAACTCGGGCAAGTGGCGGCCCTGGTGCAGCTGTCGAGACGTTACGTGTGGGGTACCACGGAGCTCAGCAATGACGCCCACGATATTTTCCGGGACCTCAAGGACCCCTACGAGCGCGTCAATATTCTGTGCGCCTACATGGACGGCCGGCTGGTCGGCCGCGCCGAGGTGCGCATGCCACTGATCGCCGATACCGACACCGCGCAGATCGTGGTGGATGTGGACCCGGATGAATTGTCCGAGGGCATCGGGCGTTCCCTGTTGTCCGCGGCCGAACAGCTCGCCCATGGTGAATCGCGGCGCGTGATCCGTCTCATCACCGAGCACCCGGCGTCCGAGCTGCGGGCCCCGTCAGGGCCCGGTGACGGCAGCGTCATGGGTGGGGAGAGCAACGGGGTGGGCGTCCAATGGATCAACGCCGCCGACGGCTCCGGCCAACTGCCCGCAAGCCATCGACAAACACGCTTCGCGCAGCACGCAGGTTATGAGCTGCAGACCGTCAGCAGCTTTGCATTGCTGGACCTGCCGCTGTCCACGGACCGTGTCGAGTCCATTGAAAACTCATTGCGGGAAGTTCCCTGCGCGGAACGCTACGCGCTGCACACCTGGGTGGGTTCCGCCCCGGAAGAACTGCTGGAACCACTCGCTCGGCTGCACGCCCGGCTTCCCAGTGATTCCTTCGTCAAACCGATTGTGAGCGATCCCGATCCCTGGGACGCAGAGCGCGTCCGTCGCACCGAGCAATTGCGCGAGGAGGACGGCGATCGCTCGCTCATGACCGTGGCCGAGGACCGCGACAGCGGTGAACTGGTGGGCATGACCGAGCTCATCCTGGCCCAACACCATCCCACGCTGGCCTTGCAGGATGAAACCCTGGTGATCCGCGAACATCGTGGGCGCCGGTTGGGGATGCGGTTGAAGATGACCAACCTCCAGCAACTGTGCGAGGTGCAGCCGGAAGTGGACACCGTGTACTCGTGGACCCACACCGGTAATGACCGCATGAATTGGGTCAACGCGCAGCTTGGTTTTCAGGACGCGGGCCAATCAGCCGTGTGGCTGCGGGACTTCCGAGCGGACTGACCCGCCCTACCAGGGCAGGGGCAGCGCCGTGGTCTGAGCACCCGCCGACAAGCCCTGCACGGGCACGCTCAGCAGGGCATCGGCACGGGACAATCCGCCGAGCATGTTGGCACCGGTGTCCCGACACGGTGACCACGCGCCGTCGGCGTCTCGAACCGCGGGGAGTAGCTGTTCGCGGCGCGCTCCAGCAATGTCGTGTGCCACCCGCACGTGGGGGTTGGCCGGAACCGGTCGACCCAGGACACCGTGCAGGAACGGGACCGCCAGCAGGGTCAGCGCGGTCATGGCGGCCAGGGGGTTACCGGGCAGGGCCAGGACCGCGGTGCCGGGCGTGCATACCGCAAACACTGTGGGGTGGCCAGGTTGCAGGTCCAGCTCGTCAATGATCGGTATCGCGTGCCGTTCGAGATGGGTCCGCACGTGATCGGCCCGGGAGCGGGCGGTGCCGCCGGTGGTGATCACCAGGGGCAGGTGGTGGACCACAGCGTCATCGAGGGCGGACGCGAAGGCCGCTGCCTCATCGGGGATGCGCTGCACGGAAGCCACGCGGGCTCCCAGGGTCTGGAGGACGGCAGGTAAGGACGGCGAAAAGGCATCCCGGACGAACCCCGGTGCGGGAATCCCCGAGACCTGCACCTCCGAGCCCGTGAGGAGCAAGCGCACGTCGGGGACCGGCACCACCGGCAGTGTGTCCACCCCGCTCACCGCGGCGAAAGCCACGTCCGCGGGAGTCACCACGGTGCCGGCGGTGAGGACGACATCACCGGCGGAGCACTCGGTACCCGCCGCTCGGATGTGCCGTCCCGCCAGCTCCGAGCGGGGGCGGGACTCGTCGAACCGGAGGTCATTGCCGGAATGCACCGCGTACTCGTCGCGAATAATGGTTTGGGCCCCGGCGGGGATCACACCGCCGGTGACCACGGGAACGGCCTGCCCGGGAGCCAAGCGGACGGCAGCGGTCGAGGCGGCGTCATGAACGGTGGGATCTCCGGCGACCACCCGCCACGGCCCGGAACCGCGGACCGCGTAGCCGTCCATTGCACTGGATGTGTAGTGCGGTACGGGGCACAGCGCGCGCACATCCTGCGCGAGAGTGGCCCCCACCGCCGCGGGGAGTCCCACGGACGTGCTGGGCGGCAGGGTGGTGGCCACGGCTCGACCCAGCTCGTAAGCCAGTTGCTGCGCCTGAGTGCGGCGGGCATGGTGGACCGGGGCGATCCCGCGCCACGTCGTATGAGGGACCGGGGCGGACTCAGCCACCGGCGAAGGGCGGCAACACGTCGACGGTGGCTGCCGGGACGATGGCCGCTCCCTGATCCTTGTGGCGCACGCCGTTGACCAGCCAGGAGCACTGCGGCAGCACCTGGGCGAGGGTTTTCTCACCGGGAGGGGCCACCGGGTGCAGAGTGGTGAGCACCTGCTGAAGTTCGGAGCGGGTCATGGCCGCGTGGGCGGCCACTTCTTCCTGCTCGGTACCGGCGGATGCGGCCGCGGCCGCGAAGTAACGAACGAGCACTGCTGTGTCAGCCTCCAATGGCACTCATGCTGCGGTCGGGTTGGACATAATCCTCGGAGTCGAGTCCCGCGTGGTCCATGCCGTGGGCCCGGGGTTTGACCCACATGGCGGCGCGCCAGCGCTGGGCGATGTCCTGGTCGGTTGCATCAGAACGCAGCAATTGCATGAGGTCCGTCTCGTGGTGGGAGAACAGGCAGGATCGCACGCGGGCCTCCGCGGTGATGCGTGTTCGGGTGCAGTCCGCGCAGAACGGTTCGGTCACGGACGCAATGATGCCCACGGTGCCGAGCACGTCGGTACCGCCGCGTTCACGCACGAGCATCTTCTCGGCGGGGGCACCGTTGCGGGGGGTCTCATCCGGGCTCAGGTCGAAATGCTCGCTCAGCTGCTCCCGGATCTCGGCCGCGGTGACCATGTTGGTGCGGGTCCAGCCGTGGTCCGCATCCAGCGGCATTTGTTCAATAAAGCGCAGGGAGCATTGGTGATCGAGCGCCCAGCGCAGCAGGTCGGGTGCCTCGCGATCGTTGACGCCCCGCATGAGCACGGCATTGAGCTTCACCGGGGCCAAACCAGCGTCCTGTGCCGCCGCGACGCCGTCGAGAGCCTCGCTGAGCTTGTTGCGGCGGGCAAGTTTTTCGTAGGTCTCGGCGCACAGGGTGTCGAGGGACACGTTCACGCGGGTCAGTCCGGCGGCGACCAGTCCCCGGGCGCGTTGGGCCAATCCGATCCCGTTGGTGGTCATGGACACGGGAAACTCGGGCAGTGCCTCGGTCACCGCGGCCACGATGTCCTCGAGGTCCGGTCGGATCAGGGGTTCACCACCGGTGAGGCGAAGTTCTTTGACCCCGAATTCCTGGGCGGCAATGCGGGTGAGCCGCACGATTTCGTCCGTGGTCATGAGGGACGTCTTGGGCAACCATGCCATGCCCTCCGCAGGCATGCAGTACGTGCACCGCAAATTGCATTTGTCCGTGATGGAAATACGCAGATCCGTGGCCACGCGCCCGAAACGGTCCGCCAGGGGGCCGTGATCGGGCACGCCCTTGGCCGGTAGTGCTTGCGGGACACCGAGAAAAACGGACATGTGACCAGTATAAAGCGTTTGTCCACCCCGCTTAGGGTAGGGGTATGAGCCGCAGCATCGAACTTCATGCCTCAGCCGTCCGAGCGACGCTCGCGCTCGGGTACGACGCCGCCGCGGCCAGTGTGGAGGTACCCCTCGCCCGGGCGCAGGGTGGCGTTCTCGCACGGGATCTGAGCGCACCCATCCCATTGCCGCCGTTCACCAATTCGCAAATGGACGGTTTTGCCGTGCGCACCGCTGATCTTCGGTTGGGGGGTCCTGCCGAGGCCGCCATCACCCTGCCCGTGTCGGGAATGCAGGCCGCCGGGTCCGCGCCGTCCGTGCTCGCGCCCGCGACCGCCGCGGCCGTGATGACCGGCGCCGCCCTGCCCCGCGGCGCTGATGCGGTGATACCCGTGGAACAAGTGACTCCGCCGTCCTTCGACACGGATCGCATTGCCATTTCGGCAGCGGTTGCCATCGGCTCGGTGCCCGGAACGTTCGTGCGCGCCGAGGGCAGCGACGTCGCACGCGGCGCCGTGGCCTTACCCGCGGGGACCGTCCTGGGACCCGCGGCCCTGGGCGCGTGTGCGGCCCTGGGAATGGGCGACACGACAACCGTTACCGTGCGGCGTGGCCCGTCGGTGCTGGTGATCACCGGCGGAGACGAAGTCCTCGCGCCCGGTGAACCGCTGAAGCCGGGGGCCATTCATGACGCCAACGGTCCGCTGCTCTCGTCATGGCTCAGGGACGCGGGAGCTTGTTCGGTCACCACGCTCAGCGTCACCGACGACCCGGACGAGTTTTCCCGGCGGCTGCGCGAGTGCGTGGAGAGCTCTGGCGTCCACCTGATCGTCACGAGCGGAGGGATCAGTGCCGGTGCCTTCGAAGTGGTTCGCGTGAGCCTTGAACGCGAGGCGCAGATGTGGTTCGGACACGTGGCCATGCAACCGGGCGGGCCGCAGGGATGCGGTCAGTACCGAGGCGTACCGGTGATCTGTCTGCCGGGAAACCCCGTGAGCACCTGGGTCTCGTGCGAAGTATTCCTGCGACCGGCGCTCGCGCACGTGTGGGGTTGTTGTGCCCCACCGTTGTGGAGTTCTGCCGTCCTCGCCGAACCGGTTCGGGGCCTGCCCGGCCGCACCCAGCTCCGGCGGGGTGTCCTCGAAACCGGGGCGGAGGGCGCCGCCGGGAATCCGGCCGTGCGCTGTGTGGGGGGAGCGTCGTCGCACCTGTTGATGTCAGCCGCACGCGCTAACGTGTTGCTTCGGATCCCGGCGGGGGACCATGAGCTCCCGGTCGGGACGCGCGTACACATTTTGCCCGTCCATGGCGGGACGATCGCACAGGAGGCGGCCAGTGAATAACAACCAGGACCGGTTGACGCATGTGCGCAAGGACGGCACAGCGCACATGGTGGATGTGAGCGAGAAAGCGGTGACCTCCCGCGAGGCCACGGCCGTGGCCCAAGTAATCACCCGACCGGACGTCATTGAGCTGCTGGCCACCGGCGACCTACCCAAGGGTGACGCTCTGGCCGTGGCGCGGATCGCCGGGATCATGGCGGCCAAACGCACCCCCGACCTGATCCCGCTGTGCCACCCGCTGCCGCTGTCCAAGGTGACGGTGGACCTGGCCCCGGGCGCGGACCGGGTGAACATCACGGCCACGGTCAAGACGCGTGGCGTCACCGGCGTGGAGATGGAGGCCCTGACGGCCGCCAGCGTTGCGGGACTCACGCTGTACGACATGATCAAGGCCGTGGACAAGGCTGCCCAGATCACGGGCGTTCAGGTCGTGGCCAAGTCCGGTGGTAAGAGCGGCGATTGGAGCAGGCCGTGAACCGGGAGTACCCAGCGGCCGGTGAGCACCGGGCCACCTCGCGCACGGACCGGGACCACGGATCCCACCGGGACGAGTCGCACGGACTGCATTTGTCCGGGCGCCGCGCCGTGGTGGTGATCGTGTCTTCCTCCGCCGCGCGCGGTGCGGCCCAGGACCTGTGCGGGCCCGTCCTGCATGAATGGCTGGCGGGCCTGGGGCTGAGCGTGGACCCGGTGCAGGTGATCGCGGACGGCCCCGACGTGGAGGCGACCCTGCGGGAACTGACCGAACACACTCCCCGGGCCGAGCGCCCTCGATTCATCGTGACCAGCGGTGGCACCGGGTTGAACTCGGACGACGTCACCCCTGAGGCCACCGCACGCATCCTGGAACGGGAATCCCCCGGAATCATGCACGCGCTGTGGACCAAGGGCTTGGCCAAGACCCCCACGGCCGTGATGAGCCGCGGGGTGGCGGGTCACACGGGCATGACGTTCGTGGTGAACCTGCCCGGCTCGAAGGGCGGTGTCAAAGACGGGATGGCGGTACTCGAGCCACTGTTGGAGCACATCAGCGCTCAGTTGGAGGACGTCCACGGGCACGGCGAAAATCGCAGTACCGGCCCGAGCGAGTCATCCGGCGGCGCACCGACCGCGGTTCGCGACCCCGCGGCGTCGTCGGGAGTCGTGCATGCACGAGTCACCAGCGAGCCCCTCGACGCCGCTCGGGCCCAGGGCGCGGTGACCGCGGCCGACTGCGGTGCCGTGGTGGGATTCAGCGGAGTCATCCGCGACCACGACGGCGGTCGCACCGGGGTGACTGGGCTGGAGTACAGTGCCCACCCGGATGCGGACACCGTGATGCGTCAGGTCGCGGACGAAATCGCCGCGGAGTTCCCGGGCGTCAGGATCTGGGCCGAACACCGTATCGGTGCCCTGGTCGTGGGGGACAGCGCCTTGGAGGCCGCGGTGGCCTCGGCCCACCGCAAGGAGGCCTTCAGCGCGTGTGACGCGTTGGTGGATCGGATCAAGGTGCACGTGCCCATTTGGAAGCGACAGACGTACACGGACGGAACCCATTCGTGGGTGGGACTGGACGGATAAGTTCTCATGGTCAGCAGAATCGTGGTTCCGGCCCGCGTGCGGAGACTGTCCGCGGCCGGTGAGGAGTTCACCGGCCCGGACAAACTCGCGGGTGAGGAGCCGCTGGAGATCCGGCTCAACGGTGAGCAGTTCACCGTGACCATGCGGACCCCCGGTCATGACTTCGAACTGGTTCCCGGTTACCTGCTGAGCGAGGCCGTGGTCCGACACATGGAGCACATTGCGGGCATGGATTACAGCTCCGGAGTGGACCAGGACGGGCACCGAACCTACAACGTGATCGACGTGCGGCTCGCGCCGGGCGCACCGGGACCCACGAGGACCGCGGCGCGCAACGTGTACACCTCGTCCTCATGCGGGGTGTGTGGGACGTCGTCGATGGAGGAGATCGTCAAACCCAGTTCCTACCCCGTGCCTCCGGTGCGCCCGGTCATGGGTGCGCGACGACTCGTGGAGTTGCCCGATGAACTGCGCACCCACCAGCGCGTCTTCGAGGCCACCGGGGGAGTGCACGCCGCGGGATTGTTTGTGGCGTCCTCGCCCGAGCCTCTCGTGGTCCGTGAGGACGTGGGCCGGCACAACGCGGTGGACAAGGTGATCGGGTGGGCCATGCACCATGACCGGCTACCGCTCAACGACTGCGTACTGCAGGTCTCGGCCCGCGCATCCTTCGAACTGGTCAGCAAGGCCGCGATGGCCGGGATCCCGGTGCTGTCCGCGGTCAGTGCGCCCTCGGCGCTCGCGGTGAAACACGGCAGGGAACACGGCGTGACCGTGGTGGGCTTCAACCGCCGGGGCACCTGCAACGTCTACACAAACCCGGAGCGGATCACGCAATAACACCGCCCCGCGCCACCGGGCGGCCGGATCCGCGGGAGCGGGGGCCGTGTTTCCGATTTGGTGCCGCCGGAATCGGTCGGGTACATTGATGTGTACCTAAGACCGCCGGTCATCACGCGTGCGCAAGCATTCGGGATCGAAGAGTTCTCCGGAAACGGAGAACGGCCAGCGCAGGTGAACCAGCACGAATCTTTTCAACAGCGTCTCGCGGTGCACACCGTGTGCGATGTGTATCAGGTCGAGCCCCGGGCATCTGCGCGGGGCTTTTTTGTGTTCCGAAGCGGATCACGAGAATCCGGCATACACAAGCAAGGAAGGAGCACCATGGCGAATCCTGAAAAGGCTGCCGCGGTTGCGGAGTTGAGGCAATTCTTCTCCAACTCGCACGCTGCCGTCCTGACGGAGTACCGCGGGCTCACCGTGGCTCAGCTGAAGACGCTGCGCCGCACGCTCGGTGAGAACGCTGAATACGCCGTGGTGAAGAACACGCTGACCGCAATTGCGGCCAAGGAAGTCGGCATTGACGCGTTCGAGGGCCAGCTCAACGGCCCCTCGGCCATCGCGTTCATCTCGGGTGACCCCGTCGAAGCTGCCAAGAGCTTGCGTGACTTCGCCAAGGACAACCCGGAGCTGATCGTCAAGGGCGGTTACCTTGACGGCGTCGCAATGGACGAAGCGGAGATCAAGAAGCTCGCGGACCTCGAGTCCCGCGAGGTTCTGTTGGCCAAGGTTGCAGGCGCTGCCAAGGCGTCCCTGTCCAAGGCTGCCGCGCTGTTCCAGGCCCCGCTGTCCAAGACCGTGCGCACCGCAGAAGCACTGCGCGCCAAGGTCGAGGAACAGGGCGAGAACGCCGCCTGATCCCGCACGGGATCCCCTGGGTTTCGGGTTCCGGTTCCGGCCGGACAAACCCGTGTTCTATCACCACGCAAAACCTCGCCGGTACCCGCGGGTACTGACAATCACGTAAAAGAAGGAGCCAACACCATGGCTAAGCTGACCACCGAAGAATTGATCGAGGCTTTCAAGGAGCTCTCCCTCATCGAGCTGTCCGAGTTCGTCAAGGCCTTCGAAGAGACCTTCGACGTTACCGCTGCCGCCCCCGTGGCCGTGGCCGGTGGCGCTGCCGCAGCCGGCGGCGAAGCCGCTGCTGAGGAAGAGCAGACCGAGTTCGACGTCGTCCTGGAAGCCGCAGGCGAGAAGAAGATCCAGGTCATCAAGGAAGTTCGTGCCCTGACCTCCCTCGGCCTGAAGGAAGCCAAGGACCTCGTGGACGGCGCTCCCAAGCCCGTCCTGGAAGGTGCCACCAAGGAAGCCGCGGACAAGGCCAAGGAATCCCTCGAGGCTGCCGGCGCTACCGTCACCCTCAAGTAAGTCCCCGCGCTTCGCGCGCAGATCGTCCCGCGTAGCGTGACCCGTCAGGGCCGCGCCCGGTGACATCACGTGACAAGGCCCCGCATCATTTTTCGGTGCGGGGCCTTGTGCTGCCCGGGGTTGTGCGAAACTAGGAGTGACCATCTTGGCCGTCACAGTGCGGCGGGAGAGCATGGCGGGTGCGCTCGCACCGCGTCATCGCCGAAGGAGCAAACCCTCCCCGGGAATCTCTCAGGCACCCGTACCGCCGCACCAGGCCACTCTGAAGAGCTCGCCCGCCACAGTTGCGCGGGCGGACACCGACGGGGCAGGCGGGTACGCACGGCTCATGGTGCGCGCCGGCGAAATCTCTCAGGTTGACGTACAGAGCGGGGAGGAACTCACCGGGACTTAGCACGCCCTCAAGTAACCCAGGAGACCCTCACATGTCTTTCCTGCCCCGTCACATCGGCCCCGACGCCGAAGACGTCACCACCATGCTCCGCGCCGTGGGCGTGGACAGTCTCGATCAACTCATTGATCGCGCCGTCCCCGAGAGCATCCGATTCCGCGACACCCTGGACCTGCCCGAGCCCCTCAACGAGACCGAGGCGCTGGCGGCCATGCGAAAGATCGCCGCCCAGAACACCGTGATGCGCCAAATGATCGGCCAGGGATACTTCGACACGGTCACTCCCGCCCCGATTCGACGCAACATCCTGGAGAACCCGGGGTTCTACACCTCGTACACCCCGTACCAGCCGGAGATCTCCCAGGGCCGCCTGGAGCTGCTGCTGACCTTCCAGAACGCCGTGATCGACCTGACCGGCATGGATGTCGCCAATGCGTCCCTGCTGGACGAGTCCTCCGCCGTGGCCGAGGCCGTCCTGATGATGCGCCGCGCCAACCGCAAGTCCCGCAGCTCCCGCGTGATCGTCGACAGCCGTTCGTTGCCGCAGACCCTGGCCATCCTCACCGGTCGGGCTCGCGCCGCCGGCATCGAGCTGGTCATCACGGATCTCGGCGCCGACGACGCCGCGGCCACCCTGGCCTCGAACGAGGACTTCTTCGGTGTGGTCGTCGCGCAGATCGGAGCCGACGGCGACGTCATCGATCCCACGTCCGTGATTGACGCCGCCCACGAAGCCGGCGCACTCGCAACCGTGAGCACCGATCTCCTGGCCCTGACCACGCTGGTGAGCCCCGGTTCCGTCGGCGCGGATATCGCGGTGGGTTCGGCCCAGCGCTTCGGGGTGCCGTTGTTCTACGGTGGACCGCACGCGGCGTTCATGGCCACCCGCACGGGTGTGGAACGTTCCATGCCCGGTCGCATCGTGGGCGTGTCCACGGATTCCTCCGGCGCCCCGGCCTACCGGCTGGCGTTGCAGACCCGCGAACAACACATCCGCCGCGAGAAGGCGACCTCGAACATCTGCACCGCTCAGGCGTTGTTGGCCATCGTGGCCGCCGCGTACGCGGTGTACCACGGCCCCGCCAAGCTGCGGGAGTTGGCCCAACGACTGCACGGACTGGCCACCGGCTTCGCGCAAGGGCTGCGCGAGCGCGGTATCCCCGTGGCCCACGAGCGGTTCTTCGACACCGTGACGTTCGCCGCGGCGGGCCGGGCTGACGACATTCTTGCCGCCGCGGCCCAGCGCGGCATCAACCTGCGCCGTGTCGACGCGGACACCGTGGGCGTGAGTTTCGGCGAGTCCCACACCGACCAGGACGTGCAGGACGTGCTGGACGCCGTCAGCGAGGCGTGCGCCACCGGCGAGAACGTGGAGCCCAGCTCGAACGAGCTGGCGGGAATCCCCGAGCAGTGGCACCGCACGGACGAGTACATGACCCACCCCGTCTTCCACACCCATCGTTCCGAGACGTCCTTGATGCGTTGGCTGCGCCAGCTCTCCGACAAGGATCTGGCGCTGGATCGCACCATGATTCCGCTGGGCTCGTGCACCATGAAGCTCAACGCCGCCGCGGAGATGGAGCCCATTTCCTGGCCCGAGTTCGCCAACATCCACCCGCTGGCCCCGCAGGACCAGGCGAAGGGCTGGCACGAGTTGATCGAGCAGCTCGAGACCTGGCTGGCGGAGATCACCGGCTATGCCGCGGTGTCCGTTCAGCCCAACGCGGGCTCGCAGGGTGAGCTGGCGGGTTTGTTGGCCATTCGCCGGTACCAGGTCGACCGCGGGGAATCCCAGCGTAAGACCATCCTGATTCCGGCCTCGGCGCACGGAACCAATGCGGCGTCGGCGGTCCTGGCGGACCTGAAGGTCGTGGTGGTCGCCACGGCGGCGGACGGCCTGATCGACCACGAGGACCTCAAGGCCAAGATCGAGTCCGTGGGTGATGAACTCGCGGGCATCATGGTCACCTACCCCTCGACCCACGGCGTGTACGACACGGACATTTCCATGGTGTGCGAGGCAATTCACGACGCCGGTGGCCAGGTGTACGTGGACGGCGCCAACCTCAATGCGCTGATGGGTCTGGCACGCCCGGGCCGGTTCGGCGGGGACGTGTCGCACCTGAACCTGCACAAGACGTTCTGCATCCCGCACGGCGGCGGTGGCCCGGGCGTGGGTCCCGTGGCCGTGGCCGAACACCTGGTGCCCTACTTGCCGGGCAACGCCGTGGAGGCCAAGCTCGACGAGCGCGGCGCGGGCTTCCCGGTGTCGCAGGCTCCCTTCGGCTCCGCTGGGGTCCTGCCCATCACCTGGATGTACATTGCCATGACCGGTGCCGAGGGCCTCACCGAGTCCACCCGCACGGCGGTTTTGAGCGCCAACTACATTTCCAAGGCGCTCTCCGACGTGTTCCCCACGCTGTACTCCGGCGACGGGGGACTGGTGGCCCACGAGTGCATCCTGGACCTGCGTCCCATGACCAAGGCGTCCGGAGTCACCGCGGAGGACGTGTGCAAGCGACTGGTCGACTTCGGCTTCCACGCCCCCACCTTGGCGTTCCCCGTGGCGGGCACCCTCATGGTGGAGCCCACCGAGTCCGAGTCCTTGGAGGAACTGGACCGCTTCATCGAGGCCATGCGCACCATTCACGCCGAAATGCAGGAGATCTCAGACGGCCAGATCGCGCTCGCCGATTCCGTGATCCGCAACGCCCCGCACACCGCCCGGGTGCTCACCGCGGATGAATGGGACCGTTCGTACCCGCGCTCGCAGGCCGCGTACCCCGTGCCGTCGTTGAGGCGGACCAAGTACTGGGCGCCCGTGGGCCGCGTGGACAACGCGGCCGGTGACCGCAACCTGGTGTGTTCGTGCCCGCCGATCGAGGCGTTCGACGCCGCTTATGCCGCTGCGGCGGGGGAGGAGAACTGATGAGCGAGAAGAAAACGGCCCTGTACGCCGCCCACGAGGAACTGGGGGCCCGGTTCACCGATTTCGGTGGTTGGTCCATGCCGGTGCGCTATGCCAGCGACACCGCCGAGCACCATGCCGTGCGGCGCGGTGCCGGAATTTTCGACCTCTCGCACATGGGTGAGGTCGAGGTCTCGGGTCCACAGGCGGGTGCCTTCCTGGACTTCGCTCTGGTGGGCGTGCTGTCCGCGGTCTCCGTGGGTCGCGCCAAGTACTCGGTGATTGTGGATTCCGAGGGCCGTGTGCTGGACGACCTGATCACCTACCGGCTCGGGGATGACCGCTTCCTGGTGGTGCCCAACGCGGGCAATCAAGAAGTCGTCGTGCGCGAGCTCACCGCTCGGGCCGAGGGTTTCGACGTCGCCGTGACCGACCGGGGGGCCGAGACGTCCCTGATCGCCGTTCAGGGGCCCCGAGCGCTCGAGGTGCTCAAGGCCACGGACCTGGACCCCAGCGACGTCGTCGAAAACCTCAAGTACTACGCCGCCGCGCCGGGGCGTTGCGCGGGCGTTGACGTGTTGATCGCGCGTACCGGTTACACCGGTGAGGACGGATTCGAGCTGTACTGCGGCAATCAGGACGCCCCGCACCTGTGGGCCGCGCTGCTGGCAACGGCGCAGGAGCTGTCCACCGAGGACGCGCCGGTGTCCGCGGCGGGACTGGCCGCGCGTGACTCACTTCGTCTGGAGGCGGGCATGCCGTTGTACGGGCACGAGCTCTCCACCGAGATCACCCCGGCCGAGGCCGGCCTGGGCAAGCTCGTGGAGGTCGCCCTGCGCAAGAAGGGCGAGGCGGGAACGGACACCGTGGGCCGTGAGGCGCTCACGACCCTGACCGAATCCGACCCGCAGCGCACCCTGGTGGGCCTGGAAGGCGTGGGTCGCAAGCCGATCCGGGCCGACTACACCGTGATCTCGGGGGGCGAGACGGTGGGCGTGGTGACCAGCGGTCTTCCCTCGCCCACGCTCGGTAAGCCCATTGCCATGGCGCTGGTGGCCACCGCCGCGCTGTCCCGGATCGCGCACGGCGATGTGAGCGTTCAGGACGCCCGCGGCCGTGCGATCGAGGTCAAGCAGACGGAGCTGCCGTTCTACAAGCGCGGCTGATCGGCACCTCAGGTACACCATTCAGCAACGGCTGACACGACCACGGGTCGGATACCTCGTTCGAGGTGTCCGACCCGTGGTGTCTTTCGGAGTACGCGTCCCAGGCACGTGATCGGCCGGCAGAACGCGGGAACGTCCGGGTTCGGCTACTCAGTCCCGGTCCTTACGGTCCATGAACGCTCGCACCTTGGCCAGCTTGTGAGAACCGTCGCAGTGCGGGGCTATGCTGGTCATCCCGCAGCGGCACAGGGCAATCACCGCGCGTTCGGGAGGCAGCGGTTCGGCGCCGGGCTCTGATACCAGCAGGAAATCTCCGCGAACCAGCAGTGGACCCCTGGGGCACACGGTGATGACCGTGGGGTCCTCTGCGGAGGCCGGCACCCGCGGGGCGGGTGCGTCGGGAAGTTCGATCTCTTCCTGTTCGACCGCATCGTCGGAGGATGCCGCGTTCTCGGAGAAGTCAGCGCTCATGCACGGGGTTCCGCGGTGCGCAGTGAGGACCGGCCCGAGGACCACGCATCACGCATGTGATCGCCCGCGCGTCCGTCCACGTAGAGGCACGCGGCCGCTCCGAAGAAGATGTCCTCGGTCAGTTGGGGTTCGTCATCGACGAGGTTTCCCACGAGATCTCGCGCGGCCAACTGTTCATGCACGGCGTCGGCCTCGACGTGCTCATCGAAGTACCAGGTGACGTCCTGACCGTAACCGTTCTTGCGGAACGCGTTGCCGTAGTGCTTGTTGGGGATGGTCGAGGTCATCTCGAAGGCCGCCAGGTGGCCCACGTTGGCACCGCGCAAGCGGCGGTGCAGACCGAACATGCTGATGAGGTTGGTCGATGCCAGGGTGCTGGCCGGCACCAGATCCAGATAGGCATCGGGGGTGTCGTCCAGGCCGAAGTTGCGCATGGTGCGAGCAAAGATTTCGGAATGCACCTTGTCCGGGTGGCCGCCACCGTATTCGTCGGCCTGGATCTCGACCATGGCTGCCTTGGCGCGTCCCTGGAGCTTGGGAATGGACCACGTGTGCGGATCCGCTTCGCGCAGCGTGTAGATGGATCGCTGAATGAGGAACTCACGCAGTAGCTCCTCGGTGGCGTTCTTGGCCAGCCACATGGCGGTGCCCGGCTTGGCCGCGGGCTGGGTCATCTCGAAGAGAGCCTCCGCGGCGTGCTTGCCGTCGCGGGGCAACGGCGAGGGCAGAACCACGTGCGCGCGCACGTGCGCTTCGAAGCGTTCCTCGACGAGGGACCGTAACCGGATCAGCTCCGGGTCCCATTCCCACTCGCCACGCACGAAATCGACGGGACCGTAGTGCAACAGGTACAGCAGGAACAGGGTGAGCTGTAGGTCCTCATCACCCAGGATGTCGTGGCACTCGTCCACGGCCTGTTCGACTGCGGCACTCAGTCCGAGCTTCGCATCGGGGGATTGCTGCCCCTCGGTCAATACGGCGATCAGCGCCGAGCTAACGGGCCCTCGGGCGGTGGGAGCCTCGGTTCTTACCGTCAATGTGGTCACCGGTCTCAACTTTCTGTCACTCACAGCGTCCCATGCATTTACATGGACCCAACAGTGTGGTCCACCATGCGTGACACCGCAGATGACGGACCGTAATCTATTATAAGGCGGCTTAGCTTGGGTCGGGTCGTCCACCGACAGTATGTGGTCCGAACCTTGCTCCGGGCGGGTCTGCCCGTTCACGGGTTACGGGCCGGGAGGGAAAAATCATGTTCTTGAAAAATGTGGCCCCCGGGATCCATCTGATCCAGAGCCATAACGTCAATTGCTACTTGCTCGAGGATGACCAGGGACTCACCCTGGTGGACGCGGGTCTCCCGAGGGTCTGGACCGAACTGGGGCACGCGATCCGCGAACTCGGGCGAGCACCCGCAGACCTCAAGGCGCTGGTGCTGACCCACGCGCACTTCGACCACGTGGGAGTGGCCGCGAAACTCGTTGAGCAACTCGGTATTCCGGTGTATGCCCACCACGAAGAAGTGACCCTGGCCGCCCACCCCTACCGTTACGCGCATGAGAATCCGGTCGCCGCATACCCGGTGCAGCATCCCCGGGCCATCCCGGTGCTGCTGTCCATGGTGCTCGGTGGTGCCGCAGCGGTGAAGGGGGTGACGGTCTCCCGACGACTCGAGGCGGGGCAGGAGGTTCCGGTTCCGGGCCGCCCCAGGGTGGTCCTCTCGGCCGGCCACACATACGGACACTGTGCCCTGCACCTGCCCCAATCCGACGCCCTGATCACCGGGGATGCACTCGTCACGCTCGATCCGTACACCGGTCTCACCGGACCGCGGATCGTCGCGAAGGCGGCCACCGCGGACAGTGCCATGGCCATTGAGTCCCTCCACGCCTTGGCGCAGACCGGCGCCACCGTGGTGCTTCCGGGGCACGGGGATCCGTGGCTGCACGGGGTGGGTCGGGCGGCCGACGAGGCGCGCCGCACGGGTGCTGCTTAGCGAGCCCGTGGCTCGGTGGCGGGGCATCTTACGACGAGTTGTCCAGTCCGTCCACTAATGGTGTGGACAACGACCCGAAAAAACCCTAAGCTAGTAGCTTGCGTTGTCCCTTATACATGCGTGCCTTCATATAGCGGTGGGCGCCACCGGGGCGGGTTGCGCGCACAGCCGACACCAGCCCCCAATTCTCATCTCGGGAACCTCGCGAATTCACTGCATGTCTGTGGAAGGATCACATCTTGGTCGCCTCGAGCACCGATTCGAACGTCACCGCCAATCACCCCACGAGCGATAATATTCCTCGTCGTATTTCTTTCGCAAAGATCCATGAGCCGCTGGACGTCCCCAACCTGCTGGCACTCCAGACGGACAGCTTCGACCGTCTGGTGGGCAACGAGCGTTGGCAGGCCCGCCTTGCGCAGGCCCAAGAGACCGGCGAGACCGGGGTGGCCACCACGTCCGGGCTGTCGGACATCTTCGAGGAAATCTCTCCCATTGAGGATTTCCAGGGGACCATGTCCCTGTCGTTCTCCGAACCGGAGTTCTACGACCCCAAATACACCATGGATGAGTGCAAGGACCGCGACGCCACTTACTCGGCGCCGTTGTACGTCAAGGCCGAGTTCATGAACAACACCACCGGCGAGATCAAGCAGCAGACCGTGTTCATGGGCGACTTCCCGCTCATGACCGAAAAGGGAACCTTTGTCATCAATGGTTCCGAGCGCGTGGTCGTCTCGCAGCTGGTGCGTTCCCCCGGTGCCTACTTCGAGAAGGGTCAGGACCGCACGTCGGACAAGGACATCTTCTCCGCGAAGATCATTCCGTCCCGCGGTGCCTGGTTCGAGCTCGAGATCGACAAGCGCGATCAGGTGGGCGTCCGTCTGGACCGTAAGCGTAAGCAGTCCGTGACCGTGCTGCTCAAGGCTCTCGGCTGGACCGAGTCCAAGATTCTTGAAGAGTTCGGCGAGTACGACTCGATCCGCGCCACCCTCGAGAAGGACACCACCGAGACCCGCGAAGAAGCCTTGCTGGACATTTACCGCAAGCTGCGTCCGGGAGAGCCGCCCACGGTTGATGCTGCCCAGTCCCTGCTGGACAACATGTACTTCAACCCCAAGCGTTACGACCTGGCCAAGGTGGGTCGCTACAAGATCAACCGCAAGCTGGGTCTGGACAAGGCCTTCACCGACGCGGACGCTTCCGTGCTGTCCGTGGACGACATCGTGGCCATGATCCGTTACCTGGTCACCCTGCACGCCGGTGGTTCCACCATGCAGGGCGTGCGTGACGGTGAACCCCGCGAGATCCACGTTGACGTCGACGACATCGACCACTTCGGTAACCGCCGTATCCGCGCGGTGGGCGAGCTGATCGAGAACCAGATCCGCACCGGTCTGTCCCGGATGGAGCGTGTGGTCCGTGAGCGGATGACCACCCAGGACGTCGAGGCCATCACGCCGCAGACCCTGATCAACATCCGCCCCGTGGTCGCCGCGATCAAGGAGTTCTTCGGAACGTCCCAGCTGTCGCAGTTCATGGACCAGAACAACCCGCTGGCCGGTTTGACGCACAAGCGCCGTCTCTCCGCGCTGGGCCCGGGTGGTCTGTCCCGTGACCGCGCCGGCATGGAAGTCCGTGACGTGCACCCCTCGCACTACGGCCGCATGTGCCCGATTGAAACCCCTGAGGGTTCCAACATCGGCCTGATCGGTTCGTTGGCGACCTACGCGCGCATCAACCCCTTCGGTTTCATCGAGACCCCGTACCGCAAGGTCGTCAACGGAGTCGTCACCGACGAGGTCAGCTACCTCACCGCGGACGACGAGCGCGGTGTAACCATTGCGCAGGCCAACGCCCCGTTGACCGAAGACGGCCACTTCGCCGAGGACGCCGTTCTGGCGCGTGCCGCCGACGGTTCCGGTGAAGCCGTGCTGGTGGAACCCTCCGACGTCGAGTTCATGGACGTGTCCCCGCGCCAGATGGTGTCGGTGGCCACCGCCCTGATCCCGTACCTCGAGCACGACGACGCCAACCGCGCGTTGATGGGTGCCAACATGCAGCGTCAGGCTGTGCCGCTGCTGGTCTCGGAAGCACCGCTGGTCGGTACCGGCATGGAGCGCTACGCCGCTATGGACGCCGGTGATTCCGTGTTGGCGATCAAGCCCGGTGTGGTCGAGGAGGTCTCCGCCGATCAGGTGAAGGTCCTCAACGACGACGGCACCACCAAGCTCTACCCGATCAACAAGTTCGTTCGTTCGAACCCGGGTAACACCTACAATCAGCGCGTGATCGTCTCCGAGGGTGAGCGCATCGAAGACCGCACGGTCATCGCAGACGGCCCGTCGACCGATCAGGGTGAGCTGGCGCTGGGTAAGAACCTGCTGGTTGCCTACATGTCCTGGGAAGGCCTCAACTACGAGGACGCGATCATCCTTTCCCAGCGGATGGTTTCCGAGGACGTCCTGACCTCGATCCACATCGAGGAGCACGAGATCGACGCCCGCGACACCAAGCTCGGTGCCGAGGAAATCACCCGTGACATCCCCAACGTGTCCGAGGAAGTGCTCTCCGCTCTGGACGAGCGCGGCATCATCTACATCGGTGCCGAGGTTCAGGCCGGTGACATCCTGGTGGGCAAGGTGACCCCCAAGGGTGAGACCGAATTGACCCCCGAGGAGCGCTTGCTGCGTGCCATTTTCGGTGAGAAGTCCCGCGAAGTGCGTGACACCTCCCTGAAGGTGCCCCACGGCGAGTCCGGTACGGTGATCGGCGTGCGCGTGTTCGACCGCGACGACGAGGACGACGACCTGCCCGCCGGCGTGAACCAGGTGGTTCGCGTGTACGTTGCGCAGAAGCGCAAGATCACCGACGGTGACAAGCTCGCGGGCCGGCACGGTAACAAGGGCGTGATTTCCAAGATCCTGCCCATGGAGGACATGCCGTTCCTCGCGGACGGTACCCCCGTGGACGTGATCCTGAACCCGCTGGGTGTGCCCGGCCGGATGAACTTGGGTCAGGTGCTCGAGGTTCACACCGGTTGGCTCGCCAAGCAGGGTTGGAACATCGAGGGCAACCCCGAGTGGTTGGACCGCCTGTCCAACTTCCCGAGGAGCTCCGGCCCCACCAACGTGGCCACCCCGGTGTTCGACGGCGCTCGTGAGGACGAGATCTTCGACCTGCTGGACCACACGAACCCCACCCGTGACGGCGATCGTCTGATCGACCGCAGCGGTAAGGCCCTGTTGTTCGACGGTCGTTCGGGTCAGCCGTTCCCGGACCCCGTGTCCGTTGGTTACCAGTACATCTTGAAGCTCCACCACTTGGTGGATGACAAGATTCACGCCCGTTCCACCGGCCCGTACTCCATGATCACCCAGCAGCCGTTGGGCGGTAAGGCCCAGTTCGGTGGTCAGCGTTTCGGTGAGATGGAGGTGTGGGCGCTGGAAGCGTACGGCGCCGCATACACCCTTCAGGAACTGCTCACCGTGAAGTCCGATGACGTCCACGGTCGCGTGAAGGTGTACGAAGCCATCGTCAAGGGCGAGAACATCCCGGAGCCGGGTGTACCCGAATCCTTCAAGGTGCTCATCAAGGAAATGCAGTCCCTGTGCCTGAACGTCGAGGTTCTCTCGGCGGACGGTAACGCGGTGGAGATGCGTGACTCCGAAGATGACAGCTTCCGTGCAGCCGACGAGCTCGGCATTGACCTCTCGCACTCCGAGCCCAGCTCGGTCGAAGAGGTCTGATTCCCAACTCGTAACCGGTAAGCACGAACCACTTCAGGATTTTTAGAAAGAGGGACAGGACCTTATGTCCAACGATTCTTCACTAGGCCTCATGCGTATTGGCCTGGCCACTGCGGACCAGATTCGTAGCTGGTCGTACGGCGAGGTCAAGAAGCCCGAAACCATCAACTACCGCACGCTCAAGCCCGAGAAGGACGGCTTGTTCTGCGAAAAGATCTTCGGCCCCACTCGGGACTGGGAGTGCTACTGCGGTAAGTACAAGCGTGTGCGCTACAAGGGCATCATTTGTGAGCGCTGCGGTGTCGAGGTGACTCGCGCCAAGGTGCGTCGTGAGCGGATGGGGCACATTGAACTGGCCGCCTCCGTGACTCACATTTGGTACTTCAAGGGCGTTCCGTCACGCCTGGGCTACCTGCTGGACCTGGCGCCCAAGGACCTCGAGAAGGTCATTTACTTCGCCGCGTACATGATCACGTCCGTGGACGAGCAGGCTCGTCACGACGACCTGCCCAACCTGCAGGCCGCGATCGACCGTGAGAAGAAGCAATTGGAGGACACCCGCGACGCGGATATCGCTGCGATCGCTCGTGACCTCGAGAACGAGCTGGCGCGCGTGGAGGAAGAAGGCGGCAAGGCCGCTGAGAAGCGCAAGCTGCGTGACTCCGCGGATCGCCAGATGGCCAACGTGCGTAAGCGCGCCGATCGCGAAATCGATCACATCGACAAGGTGTGGGACCGTTTCAAGAACCTCAAGGTCAACGACCTCGAGGGTGACGAGGCCCTGTACCGCCAGATGGTGGACCGCTACGGCATGTACTTCGAGGGCTCCATGGGCGCCGAAGCGATCAAGAAGCGCTTGGAGACCTTCGACCTGCAGGCCGAGTCCGAGTCGCTCAAGGAAACCATTGCCACGGGCAAGGGCCAGCGTAAGACCCGCGCCCTGAAGCGCCTCAAGGTCGTCAACGCGTTCCTGACCACGGACAACTCGCCGCTGGGTATGGTTCTGGATGCCGTCCCGGTGATCCCGCCGGAGCTGCGCCCCATGGTCCAGCTCGACGGTGGCCGTTTCGCCACCTCGGACCTCAACGACCTGTACCGTCGCGTGATCAACCGCAACAACCGCTTGAAGCGTCTGCTGGATCTGGGTGCTCCCGAGATCATCGTGAACAACGAGAAGCGCATGCTCCAGGAAGCTGTTGACTCCCTGTTCGACAACGGCCGCCGCGGCCGCCCGGTCACCGGGCCCGGTAACCGCGCACTCAAGTCGCTGTCCGACATGCTCAAGGGTAAGCAGGGTCGTTTCCGTCAGAACCTGCTGGGTAAGCGCGTGGACTACTCGGGCCGTTCGGTCATCGTGGTGGGCCCGCAGTTGAAGCTGCACCAGTGCGGCCTGCCCAAGCAGATGGCTCTGGAACTGTTCAAGCCCTTTGTGATGAAGCGTCTGGTGGATCTCAACCACGCTCAGAACATCAAGTCCGCCAAGCGCATGGTGGAGCGTTACCGCCCGCAGGTGTGGGATGTCCTCGAAGAGGTCATCACCGAGCACCCGGTTCTGTTGAACCGTGCTCCCACCCTGCACCGTCTGGGTATCCAGGCGTTCGAGCCGCAGCTGGTCGAAGGTAAGGCCATTCAGCTGCACCCGCTCGTGTGTGGTGCGTTCAACGCCGACTTCGACGGTGACCAGATGGCAGTGCACCTGCCGCTGTCCCCGGAGGCCCAGGCCGAGGCCCGCGTCCTGATGTTGTCCTCGAACAACATCTTGAAGCCCTCGGACGGTAAGCCGATTGCCCTGCCTTCGCAGGACATGATCATCGGTCTGTACCACTTGACCACCGTTCGTGACGGCTCTGCCGGTGAGGGCAACAGCTACTCGTCCGTGGCCGAGGCCATCATGGCTCACGACTCCGGCGAGCTGCACCTGAACTCCAAGTGCAAGATCGAGCTGGACGACTTCGTGCCGTACGCCGGCTGGGAGGCTCCCGAAGGTTGGGAACCCGGCCAGTCCGCCATCGTGGAAACCACCCTGGGTCGCGTGCTCTTCAACGAGACGCTGCCCGAGGACTACCCGTGGGACGAGAACGTCGCCGACAAGAAGCACTTGTCGTCGTTGGTGAACGATCTGGCAGAGCGTTACCCGATGACCCAGGTGGCACACACCCTGGATCTGCTCAAGGACGCCGGTTTCCACTGGGCATCCCGCTCGGGTGTCACCGTGGCCATCTCGGATATCGCGACTCCGCCGGAGAAGCCCGCCATCATGGAGGGTTACGAGGCGCAGGCCGCGAAGATCCAGGGCCAGTACGACAAGGGCCTGATCGACGACGACGAGCGCCGTTCCGAATTGATCGACATCTGGTCCAAGGCAACCGACGAGGTCGCCGAGGCCATGCGTAAGAACCTGACCGCGAGCAACACCATTAACCGCATGGTGTCCTCCGGTGCGCGTGGTAACTGGATGCAGGTTCGTCAGATCGCGGGTATCCGTGGCCTGGTGGCCAACCCCAAGGGCGAGATCATGCCCCGCCCGATCAAGTCCTCCTACCGCGAGGGCCTGTCGGTGCTGGAGTACTTCATCGCCACCCACGGTGCTCGTAAGGGCCTGGCCGATACCGCATTGCGTACCGCCAACTCGGGTTACCTGACCCGCCGTCTGGTGGACGTCTCCCAGGACGTCATTGTTCGCGAGGCCGACTGCCAGACCCGTCGCGGTCTGGTGCTGCCCGTGTCGGATGTCGATGAGTCCGGCGTGCGTTCGTTGCACGAGGATGTCGAGAACACCGTGCACGGACGTGTGCTCGCCACCGACGTGGTCGATGCGAACGGCGAGATCGTGGCCGATGCAGGGCAGGACATGTCCGACGCCCTGATCAACAAGCTGTTCACCGCCGGGATCGACGAGGTTCGTGTGCGCTCCGTGCTCACGTGTGAATCCGCCGTGGGTGTGTGTGCCGCTTGCTACGGTCGCTCCCTGGCCACCAACCAGTTGGTGGACATCGGAGAGGCCGTGGGCATCGTGGCTGCGCAGTCCATCGGTGAGCCCGGTACTCAGCTGACCATGCGTACCTTCCACACCGGCGGTGTTGCGTCCTCGGACGGTGACATCACCCAGGGTCTGCCTCGTATTCAGGAGCTCTTCGAGGCGCGTACCCCCAAGGGTGTCGCCCCGATCTCCGAGGTGGCGGGCCGCGTGCGCATCGAGGACACCGACAAGTCCCTCAAGATCGTCATTGTCCCGGACAACGGCGACGAGGAATTTGCCTACCCGGTGCTGCGCCGCGCCAAGCTGCTCGTGCACGATGGCGATTCAGTGGTGGTCGGTCAGCAGCTCGTGACCGGTGCGGTCGATCCCAAGGAGGTGCTGCGTATTCGCGGTCCCCGTGAGGCTCAGAAGCACCTGGTGGACGAGGTTCAGCGCGTGTACCGCTCCCAGGGTGTGGGCATCCACGACAAGCACGTGGAGGTCATCGTCCGCCAGATGCTGCGTCGCGTGACCATCATCGAGTCCGGCGACACCGCGTTGCTGCCGGGTGAATTGGTGGACAGTGTGCGCTTCCTCGAGGCCAACCGCGGTGCGGTGTCCGAGGGTAAGCGTCCCGCTGCGGGCCGTCCGGAGCTGATGGGTATCACCAAGGCTTCGCTGGCAACCGACTCGTGGCTGTCCGCCGCGTCCTTCCAGGAAACCACCCGCGTCCTGACGCAGGCGGCCATGGAAGGTAAGTCGGATCCGCTGCTGGGTCTGAAGGAGAACGTGATCATCGGTAAGCTCATCCCGGCCGGCACCGGCCTGGCACGTTACAACAACGTGGACGTCGAACCCACCGAGGAGGCCAAGGCTTCCATGTTCACCGATCCTTCCGCGTTCGCTGACTTCAGCTACGCCGAGGAGAACTCGGGTGCGTTGGGTTCGGAGTTCCAGGCCATCCCGTTGGATGACTACGACTTCGGCACCAACTGATCGTTTGCTTCGGTAGCTGAGCTGCCGTAGCCGTCCGACCGAAGGCCGGCCCCCACACGTGTGGGGGCCGGCCTTCGGCGTTCCCCGGGAGACTACGCTGAGAACAATGCATGCCGGTGGTCGTATCGATGGCTGTGGCAGGGGAGGAGGCTGAGGTGGCAAATTCGACGTCGGGGGATTCGGTCCTCGCCCGCGTGGAACGGATCCTGGCCGCGTTCGGTTCCGACACCCCGGTGCTCCAGCTCAGGGACATTGCCCGTTCCGCCCGACTCCCCACGTCCACCGCGCATCGGTTGGTGGCCGACATGAAACAGATCGGGTGGATCGAGCCCACCGGCGGCCAGGGCTACCGGGTGGGAACCCGATTGTGGGAATTGGCCTCAAGGGCCGCACTGGCGGAAGATCTAGCGTCCGTGGCCATTCCGTTCATGTCGGACGTGCACGCGGTGCTGCGTCAGCACGTACACGTGGGCGTGGTGGAAGGCGACGATGTCCTGTTCGCCGAACGCATCCTCGGCAAGAAATCGGATGTGCCGCTGCGCTCCAACGTGGCCGGTCGATTACCCCTCCACCAGTCAGCGGCGGGACTGGTTCTACTGTCCCAGTACCCCGAATCATTTGTCAGAGAGTATTGCGAAAGAGTGCGGGACAGCAGCTTCCCCGAGGGGATCCCCGCCGAGCGCCTGATGAGCGACCTGCGGCGTTTCGCCCAGCGCGGTTATGCCCTGCAACGTGGTCGAATCGATGAGGGTACCGGCGGTATTTCGGTTCCGGTTCGGGTCCCGCAGGCTCACCGCCCGGTGGCCCTGGGCGTGGTCATGGCGCTGGAGGACATGGCTGCCGCAGAGGTGCCCGGCATTGTACAAACCCTACGGGTTGCCTCGCATGGAATCTCTCGCGCCCTGGGTGCCCTCTAACAACGTCAATCAGTTGTTTCGATGTCCCGGCGCTGAAGGAGGTCTTCGGTGGTCATACTTCCGCAGGTTTCCATTGAACGGAACAACTGTGATGCGGGCCATGGTCGCCCAGCATAATGTGAGTCACACGTGCGCAAGGAGGACACATGGTCAAAGAGCGAACAATTGTGGAGACCCAGGTGGGGATCGTGGGTGCAGGCCCCGCCGGACTGATGCTCTCCCACCTGCTGTACAAGGCGGGTATCGACAACGTTGTGGTGGAGGCCCGCTCCCACAACGAGATCGCCAACACCCACCGCGCCGGCATTCTTGAGGCCGGCACCGTCAGGATGTTGGCGGAATCCGGAGTGGACGGTCGGGTACTGACCGAAGGTCACGAGCACGAAGGCACTACCTTGCGTTTCGAAGGTGTCAGCCATCGCATCGATTTCCAGAAACTCGTGGGCGAGTCCGTGTGGCTCTACCCGCAGAACGAGGTGTTCGTCGATCTTGCCGCGGCGCGAAAGCGCGACGGCGGCGACGTCCGTTACGAGGTCACCGACACCCAGATCAGCGACCTCACCTCAGAGCAGCCCAAGATCCTGAGCACTACGGCCGAGGGCGAAGCGCTCGAGATCCGCTGCGGCATCCTGGTCGGCGCGGATGGCTCCAAGGGCATTTCCAAACGTCAGATCCCGGCGGAGGTTCGCACGGACAACTTCATCGAGTACCCGTTCGCGTGGTTCGGCATCCTGTGCGAGGCCCCGGCCTCCGCGCCCGAGTTGATTTACGCGAACTCGGAGCACGGTTTTGCCCTGATCTCCCAGCGCAGTGACACGGTCCAGCGCATGTATTTCCAGTGCGACCCCAATGAAAATGTGGCGGACTGGGACGATGAGCGCATCTGGGCGGAGTTGCAACGTCGCATCGACGGTCCGGACGGTCTGCAGTTGCAGCGCGGCAAGATTTTCGACAAGACCGTCCTGCCGTTCCGTTCCTATGTTTGTGAACCGCTGCGTTACGGGAACATGTTCCTGGTCGGGGACGCCGGCCACACGGTTCCGCCCACCGGTGCCAAGGGCCTCAACCTGGCGTTCTGCGATGTCCGCGTGTTGGCCCCGGCCATCATCGACTTCTTCGACAAGGGTGATGACAGCGGTCTGGCGGAGTATTCGGCCAAGGCCCTGGAACGCATTTGGAAGGCTCAGAACTTCTCGTACTGGGCCACCAACCTCATGCACATCCAACCCGGCGAGAACCCGTTCAACCAGAAGCGTCGCCGCGGCGAGTTCGCGTCCATCACCGGATCCGACCGCGGTTCCGCCTACTTCGCCGAGTGCTACACCGGTTGGCCGGATCAATGAGCCACGCACTACCCACCGCAGCTCTGTCCTCTAAGGAGATGAATCATGGCAGCTGAGAATCCAGAAGACACCTTCGAACCACTCACGGCCAAGGGCGCCGACGACGCCGCTGACAGCCAGGACCAGCTCGACAACGAGATGGCCGAGATCACCAAGCAGTACGAAGAATCCGGTCGCACGGAAACCCAGCCACGGCTGGACTACGCGCCTTACCGCAGCTCGATCCTGCGCCACCCGACCAAGGACCTGCGCCACACGGATCCGGAGACCATAGAGCTCTACGCTCCGGCCTTCGGCGAGCGTGATGTGCACAAGCTCGAGTCGGACTTGACCATTCAGGACGGCGGCGAACCGATCGGTGAGCGCATCCGTATCAACGGTCGAGTGCTGGACGGTGCCGGCCGCCCCGTGCGCAATCAGCTCGTGGAGATCTGGCAGGCCAACGCGGCCGGTCGTTACATCCACAAGCGCGATCAGCACCCCGCACCCATCGACCCGAATTTCACGGGCGTGGGCCGTTGCCTCACCGGTGACGACGGGTCCTATTCGTTCGTGACGATCAAGCCCGGACCGTATCCGTGGAAGAACCACCAGAACGCATGGCGTCCGGCGCACGTGCATTTCTCGCTGTTCGGTACGGACTTCACCCAGCGCATGATCACCCAGATGTACTTCCCGGGCGATCCACTGTTCGCGTTGGATCCCATTTATCAGTCGATCGTGGACACCGAGGCCCGTGATCGCCTCGTGGCCGACTACGACCACAACGTGTCCGAGCACGAGTGGCTGCTGGGCTACAAGTGGGACATCGTGTTGAGCGGTTCCAACCGGACCTGGACGGAGGACGACAGCAATGTCTGAGAACACCCAACGCCTGGTACCCACCCCGGGCCAAACCATTGGCCCGTTCTACGGGTACGCACTGCCGTACGAGAACGGTGAGAATCTGGTGGACCGATCCCGTCCCGGTGCCGTGCGCCTGCACGGCACCGTCTACGACGGCCACGGCGTTCCCGTGCCGGATTCCATGCTCGAGATCTGGCAGGCGGACGAGGACGGCAACGTCTCCCAGGAGACCGGCTCGCTGGTCCGGGACGGTTACACGTTCACCGGTTTTGGTCGCGTGGCCGTGGACAACGAGGGCCACTACACCTTCACCACGGTCAACCCCGGCCCCACCGAGGCCGGCAAGGCACCGTTCATCTGCCTGACCGTGTTCGCCCGCGGCCTGCTCAATCGGCTGTTCACGCGCATTTACCTGCCCGAGGACACCGAGGCGCTCGCCAAAGACCCGCTGCTGTCGGGCCTGTCGGACAGCGAGCGCGCCACCCTGGTGGCCACCCGCGAAGCGGACGGCTCGTTGCGTTTCGACGTGCACCTGCAGGGTGACGGCGAGACCTTGTTCCTGGCCTACCCGGGGCTTGAATGATCATCACGGGTCTTCTCACACCGGGAAGCCACCGGGCAGCCGAGCTGCTCGACGACCGTGCCGTGGCCCGCGCGATCCTCCTCACGGAGGCCGCGTGGGTCACGGCCCAGTCGCGTCTGGGGCTGGTTCCGGAACGCATCGCTGAGATTGCTCGTGACGCCGTGGACCATGTCGACGTGGCTGAGGCTGCGTTGAACCGGTTGGCGGTTGCTTCCGAGGGCGGCGGAAATCCGGTGATTCCCTTGCTTGCCGACTACCGCGCGGCGGTCACCGAAATACACGGATCTCCGGTCGGCGCGGTGCACGCATCGCTCACGAGTCAGGACGTCATGGACACCGCGCTCGCGCTGGTGCTGAAGGCCGCCCGGGACAGCCTGGTGTCGGATCTGACCCGCACGGGTGACGCCCTCGCGGAGCTGGTGCGGACGCACGCGGACACCGTGATGGTCGGGCGCACCCTCACCCAGCACGCGCTGCCCATGTCCTTCGGCCTCAAGGCGGCGTCGTGGCTTGCGGGGGTCGACGACGCCGCGCGCGACGTCCTCGATCGCGCCCACCTTCCCGTGTCCTACGGGGGAGCCGCCGGAACCTTGGCGGCGGGCATGGCCCTGTGCGATCAGGGGGGAAGCGCCGAGCAGACCGCTGACAGGCTTTTCACCCTCATCGGGTACTGGGCCGAGGAACTCGCACTGGCGGTACCGGATCAGGTGTGGCACACCGATCGCGTTCCGGTCCTGCGAGTTGCCGGAGTGCTCGCTGAAACGACCGCGGCCCTGGGCCGTATGGCCAACGACGTCCTGTTGCTGTCCCGGCCCGAGGTGGGCGAAGTGCGCGAACCCACCGCCGAGGGTCGCGGGGTCTCGTCCGCGATGCCACAAAAACAGAATCCCGTGTTGAGCGTGTTGCTCAAGCGCACGGCGTTGGCCGCGCCCCACCTTCTGAGCCAGGTCCACTCCGGAGCTGCGGCGGCCGTGGACGAGCGCCCGGACGGCGGGTGGCATGCGGAATGGCCCGCACTGCGCGACCTCGCGGTAGCGGCCACCGCGGCGGCGTCGCACGCTGCGGAACTCACCGAAGGTCTGACGGTGAACTCGCAACGCATGGCGGAGAACCTGCGCCAGGCAGGCACCGGGGTGATGGCCGAACGTCTCGGTGCCGCTCTGACGCCGGTGCTGGCCGGATCCGACGGGTCCACAGCCAAACAGCGGGTGCAGGCCGCCGTGCGCGAGCATCCCCTCGACGCCGAGGCGCTCGCGGATCACCTCACCGACCTGATCGAGGGCGAGGACTCCCCGTCGTTGCCGGACGGTGTGAACCCGCGGGAACGGGCCAGCGTGGGCGCGTGGCTACGGCAACTGCTGGATCCCCGCGGCTACCTGGGAGCCACACCGCACCTGTGCGCCAGAGCCGTGGAAAACCACCGAGAAAGGTTGATTTCATGAGCGTGCCCGAACTTGGACTCGTGGAGCTCTCGAACCCGGAACAACTTGCCGATAACGCATCCCTGGTGGTGCTGGGTCCCGGCATCGGCACGTCAGTGACCCATCTCTACGGCCGTCTGGCGGCGCAGTTATCCGGGAACACGCACGTGGTCGGCTGGGACCTGCCGGGCCACGGTGTGAGTGGACCAACGCATGACTTCACGGTGGCGGAACTCGCTCAGGGTGTTCTGAATGCGGTTGCCGGACAGCTCTTCTCCGAGCCCTTCCACTACGTGGGCACATCCATTGGCGGCGCCGTGGGGCAGCAACTGCTTGCGGATCACCCGGACCGGCTGGCCTCTCTGACACTGATTGCCACGACCGACTATTTCCCGGACCCGCACGGCTGGCACGAGCGCGCGGAGCTCGTGGACCGGGCAGGAACGCCCACGCAGGTGATCAACTCCGCCAAGTTGTGGTTCGCCCCGGACTTCCTGGCACACCACGCGGAGGTCGGCACCGCCCTGCTGCACGATCTCCAGAACGCGGATCGGGGCAGCTACGCGGCCGCGTGCCGCTCGCTGGCCGGCTTCGACCTGCGTGAAACCCAGCCCGCAACAAAGGTGCCCGTTCTGGCGCTGTCCGGACCGAGCGACGTCGTTACCGGGCCCGAGACCGTGCAGGCACTGGCCGACAAGTTGGGCGCCCGCCACGAAACGATAGCGGGTACGTCTCATCTGTTGGCCGCGGAGGCACCGGAAGCCACCGCCGAACACATCACCCGATTCATCTCGGCCCACCGCTGAGCAGAAAGGACATCATGACCGATCGTTCAGAACGCACCCAGTCCCAGGCCCACCAGGACGGCATGACCGTGCGCCGCGAGGTACTTTCCGACGCGCACGTGGATCGCGCGGAGGCCGGCAAGACGGAGTTCACCGAGGAGTTCCAGGACTTCATCACGCGCTACGCGTGGGGTGAGATCTGGACCCGGCCGGGACTGGACCGCCGCATGCGCAGCGCGTGCGTGCTCACGGCACTGATCGCGGCCGGGCACTGGGAAGAGTTCGAGATGCACGTGCGCGCGGCCATCGGCAACGGACTGTCTCCGGACGAGATCAAGGAGATCCTCCTCCAATCGGCCATTTACTTGTCGGTGCCCTCCGCGAACAACGCGTTCAAGCACGCCCAAAAGGTGCTGTCGGATCTAGGGGCGCTGGGGGAGTAGCCCGCAGCGCAACGTTTCGGCGGCGCAACAGTGCGTTAAGTATGTTCGCTATGCGTACAAGTGTTCACATGGCGCGCACATTGGGGTATTCTGGACCCACGCAACGCGGCGTCGTCGGTCAACGGAGACGGTGTCGCCCCGGGAGACCGGGTGAGCCCAACCCGTGAGGATTCACATGAACCACGCTTACGTGTACGACGCAGTCCGCACCCCGTTCGGCAAGGTGGGTGGTGCGTTGTCCAGCCACCGCCCCGATGATCTGGCCGCCCTCGTGGTCAAGACCATGGTGGAGCGCGCTCCCCAGCTGGACGCCTCCGCCATCGACGAGGTTTATTTCGGCAATGCCAACGGCGCCGGCGAAGAAAACCGCAACGTGGCCCGCATGGCCACCCTGCTCGCGGGACTGCCCACCTCCGTTCCCGGATCCACGATCAACCGCCTGTGCGGTTCCTCCCTGGATGCCGCCATGATGGCGTCGCGTCAGATCGAAGTGGGCGAGGGTGACCTGCTGCTCGTGGGTGGCGTGGAATCCATGTCCCGTGCCCCCTGGGTGCTGCCCAAGACCGAGCGCGCTTTCCCCATGCAGGATCTCAAGCTCGCCAACACCACCCTGGGTTGGCGCTTGGTCAACCCCGAAATGCCGGATGCCTGGACCGTCTCGCTGGGCGAGGCCACCGAGCTGCTGCGCGAAAAGCACAACATTTCCCGTGAGGATCAGGATGAGTTCGCCGCTCGTTCGCATCAGCTCGCCGCCAAGGCCTGGGACGAGGGCAAGTACGACAACCTCACCGTGAGCGTGAAACCCAACACCAAGCGCGGTGTGGAACTCACCCGCGACGAGACGGTTCGTGCGGATTCCACCGCGGAGACCCTCTCCGGCCTGCGCACCGTGTTCCGCACGGGTGAGGACGCCTCTGTGACCGCCGGTAATGCATCGCCCATGAATGACGGCGCCTCCGCCGCGTGGTTGGGCAGTGCGAAGGGCGCGGACCTGCTGGGTATCGCACCCATTGCCCGCATCGCCGGCCGCGGTGCCGCGGCCAACGAGCCGCAGTACTTCGGTGAGGCACCCGTTGAGGCTGCCAACCTCGCACTCAAACGCGCGGGGATCACCTGGGACGACATCGCCGCCGTGGAACTCAACGAAGCTTTCGCCGCGCAGTCGCTCGCGTGCCTGCGCCAATGGGGCGTGGACCAGAGCATCGTGAACACGTGGGGCGGTGCCATCGCGATCGGCCACCCGCTCGGTGCCTCCGGTACACGCGTACTCGGCACCCTGGCGCGCCGTCTCGAAGAGTCCGGTGAACGCTGGGGCGTGGCCAGCCTGTGCATCGGCGTGGGCCAGGGCCTCGCCGTGGTGCTCGAGAACGAGAACGCCAAGGGCTGAGTAACCCAACCCCAGACCAAACGAAGAAAGGCATACAGCTCATGCTGAACATTGCAGACAGCGTGGCCGCGGCCGTGGAGCCCATCCACGACGGCGCCTGCGTGATGATCGGTGGCTTCGGTGTTGCCGGGCAGCCCGTTGAGCTCATTGACGCGCTCATCGAGAACGGCGCCAAGGACCTCACCGTGGTCAACAACAACGCCGGTAACGGAGACGTGGGACTGGCCAAGCTCATCCAGCTCGGTCGCGTGAAGAAGATCATTTGCTCCTTCCCGCGCCAGGCGGACTCGTGGCACTTCGACGAGAAGTACCACGCCGGCGAGATCGAACTCGAGGTCGTACCGCAGGGCAACCTGGCCGAGCGCATCCGCGCGGCCGGTGCGGGTATCGGCGCGTTCTACACTCCCACCGGCTACGGCACCCCGTTGGCGGAGGGTAAGGAAGTGCGTGAACTGGACGGCAAGCATCAGGTGCTCGAATACCCGATTCACGCGGACTTCTCCCTGACCAAGGCACACACCGCGGACACCGCGGGCAACCTGGTCTACCGCAAGACCGCCCGCAACTTCGGTCCCATCATGGCGGCCGCCGCCCAGCGCTCCATCGTGCAGGTGAGCGAGATCGTGGAGCGCGGTCAGATCGACCCCGAGGTCGTGGTGACCCCCGGTATCTACGTGGACACCGTGGTCAAGCTCGAAGCTCCCCAGCAGGCAGACCCGCGAGAGGACGGTGCGGCATGAGCGCCCCGCAGAACAGTGATCACGCCCTGAGCCCCGAAGAGCTCGCAGAGGTTGTGGCCCGCGACATTCCCGCGGGCGCCTACGTCAACCTGGGCATCGGCCAACCCACGCTGGTCTCCAACTACCTGTCCCCCGAGGACGACGTCACCCTGCACACCGAGAACGGCATGCTGGGCATGGGCGCGGAGGCCAAGGACGACGAGGTCGACCCCGACCTCATCAACGCGGGCAAGATTCCCGTGGTCGAGACCGAGGGCTGCTCCTACTTCCACCACGCGGACTCTTTCGCAATGATGCGCGGCGGTCACCTGGACTGCTGTGTCCTGGGGGCCTTCCAAGTGGACCAGAAGGGCAACCTGGCCAACTGGCACACCGGCAAACCCGGCGCCATCCCCGCCGTGGGCGGTGCCATGGACCTGGCCACCGGCGCCAAGCAGACGTTCGTTATGATGACGCTGCAGACCAAGAAGGGCCAGTCCAAGCTGGTGGCGGAGTGCGACATGCCGCTGACCGGTGTGGGTTGCGTGTCCCGCATCTACACGGACAAGGCCGTGTTCCTCATCGAGGAGGACGGCGTCCGTGTGAGAGAGACCTTCGGTATCGGTTTCGATGAACTCGCCGAGTTGATCGACATCGAACTCAAGCCCGCAGGCTGACGTGGGCGCGGGGGTGGAGTCGACCCGGTTCCACCCCCGCCTCTCGGCAAACCCAGTATTCGACCCGTGTGATGTGGAGCCCCCCGTGAGCGCTGAAGCAGACTCTGCCGACAAGAGCCAGTACGTTCAGTCGCTCGCGCGCGGACTGTCCGTGATTGCCGCTTTCGACGCCGCTCAGCCCGTCATGACGCTCTCCGACGTTGCACGTCACACGGGTTTGACGCGCGCCACCGCGCGCCGGTTCCTTCTCACTCTCGAATCACTGGGTTACGTCCGCTCCGATGGGCGGATGTTCGAACTCACGCCCAAGGTGCTGCAACTGGGCTACTCGTATCTCTCGGCGCTGTCGCTGCCGCAGATTGCGAGCCCGCATTTGAAGCGGCTCTCGGACACCTTGCAAGAATCCACCTCCATGTCCGTGCTCGACGGGCAGGACATCGTGTACGTCGCCCGCGTGGCCACCCACCGCATCATGACCGTGGCCATTGCCGTGGGAACCCGCTTCCCGGCCTACGCCACCTCCATGGGTCGAGTGCTGCTCGCGGGCCTCGGTGACAAAGAACTGGGGGAGTACCTCTCCGCCGCGCAGCTGTCACCGCTGACCCGGCGGACCACCACCGAACGCGTGGCCCTGGCGCAACAGCTGCACCGTGTGCGCGAGCTGGGCTACGCCGTCGTGGATCAAGAACTGGAAGTGGGGCTGCGCTCGGCCGCGGTTCCGGTCAGGGACCTCACCGGCCGCACGGTGGCCGCGATCAACGTCTCCATGCGCGTGGGGATGCCCGGCGTGGACACCGATCACCCCGAGACCCAGGTGATTCCGGAGCTGCTCGCGTGCGCGGGCGCCATTTCCCAGGACCTCGCGGCGTCGGGTCGCTGAACTCCTGTCCTCGGTGGGCCGGCTTCCGTACCCCGCGGTTCGCGACGGTGGGCGGTAACTGCTACACTGGCTAGGAATTGCTCGGTCACGAGCGCGCGCATTTTCGATTCAATGGCACATTGGACCCTGTCCATTGGTACGCACCTTGTACCAAGATGCCATTTTTTGTCGTGCCTGCTTCCGTGACTCACCAATCCGCAGTCAGCAGACCGTTCATCCGATGAACGCAAGGTCTGCCCAAACAGGAGGCACTGTGCCAACTATTCAGCAGCTGGTCCGTAAGGGCCGGACGTCCAAGGTCATCAAGACCAAAGCCCCCGCGCTCAAGGGCAACCCCATGAAGCGCGGCGTGTGCACCCGTGTGTTCACCACCACCCCCAAGAAGCCGAACTCGGCTCTGCGTAAGGTGGCCCGTGTCAAGCTCAACGGCGGCGTGGAAGTTACCGCGTACATCCCCGGTGAGGGACACAACCTGCAGGAACACTCCATCGTGCTGGTGCGCGGCGGTCGTGTGAAGGACCTGCCGGGTGTTCGCTACAAGATCGTGCGCGGCGCACTCGACACCCAGGGTGTCAAGGGTCGCCAGCAGGCCCGTTCCCGCTACGGCGCCAAGAAGGAGAAGAAGTAATGCCTCGTAAAGGTCCCGCTCCCAAGCGCCCCCTCGTCGTAGATCCCGTCTACGGCTCTCCCGTCGTCACCCAGTTGATCAACAAGGTTCTGCAGGACGGCAAGAAGTCCACCGCAGAGCGCATTGTCTACGGTGCCCTTGAAGGCGTTCGTAACAAGACCAACGCAGACCCGGTTGTCACCCTGAAGAAGGCCCTCGACAACGTCAAGCCGGCCCTTGAGGTCCGCTCCCGTCGTGTCGGTGGCGCCACCTACCAGGTCCCGGTCGAGGTCAAGGCAGGCCGCGCCACCGCGCTGTCCCTGCGTTGGCTCGTTGGCTACGCCAAGGTCCGCCGCGAAAACACCATGACTGAGCGTCTCCAGAACGAGATCCTCGACGCCTCCAACGGCCTGGGTGCCGCTGTCAAGCGCCGCGAGGATACCCACAAGATGGCTGAGTCCAACAAGGCCTTCGCCCACTATCGCTGGTAAAATCCGATAGTCGTGTCGGCCCCGTGAACAGCGGGGCCGACCATGGGCCCGGCACCAACCTTTACGAAGGGAACCATCGTGGCACTTGACGTGCTTACCGACCTGAACAAGGTCCGCAATATCGGCATCATGGCTCACATCGATGCCGGTAAGACCACGACCACCGAACGAATCCTGTTCTACACGGGCATCAACCACAAGCTCGGCGAGACGCACGACGGTGCATCCACGATGGACTGGATGGCGCAGGAGCAGGAACGCGGCATCACCATTACCTCCGCCGCGACCTCGTGCTACTGGCACGACAACCAGATCAACATCATCGACACCCCGGGTCACGTGGACTTCACGGTCGAGGTCGAGCGCTCCCTGCGTGTGCTCGACGGCGCCGTGGCCGTCTTCGATGGCAAGGAGGGTGTTGAGCCGCAGTCCGAGACCGTGTGGCGTCAAGCTGACAAGTACGAAGTTCCGCGTATCTGCTTTGTCAACAAGATGGACAAGCTCGGTGCGGACTTCTACTTCACCGTGGACACCATCAAGTCCCGTCTGGGCGCAACCCCGCTCGTTCTGCAGCTGCCCATCGGCGCCGAGAACGACTTCGTGGGCGTTGTCGACCTGCTCACCATGAAGGCATTCGTCTGGGAAGGCGACTCCAAGGGTGACGTGTCCCTGGGTGCCAAGTACGAGATCCGCGAGATCCCCGAGGATCTGCAGGAGCGTGCCGAGGAGTACCGCAACCAGCTGGTCGAGTCCGTGGCCGAAGCCGATGACGCACTCATGGAGAAGTACCTCAACGGTGAAGAGCTCACTCAGGACGAGATCAAGCACGGTATCCGCGAACTGACGATCAACTCCAAGGCCTACCCGGTGCTGTGTGGTTCCGCGTTCAAGAACCGCGGCGTGCAGCCCATGCTCGACGCAGTGGTGGATTACCTCCCCACTCCGTTGGACGTGCTCTCCGTGCAGGGTCACTCCGTGAAGGACGAGGAAGAGGTCATGACCCGTCCGGCAGACGCGGACGCACCGTTCGCCGCGCTGGCGTTCAAGGTCGCTTCCCACCCGTTCTACGGTCAGCTCACCTACATTCGCGTGTACTCCGGTAAGGCCAAGGCCGGCGAGCAGGTGCTCAACTCCACCAAGGGCAAGAAGGAGCGCATCGGCAAGCTGTTCCAGATGCACTCCAACAAGGAGAACCCGGTGGACGAGATCTCCGCCGGTCACATCTACGCGGCCATCGGTCTCAAGGACACCACCACCGGTGACACCCTGTGCGATGCGCAGAACCCCATCGTGCTGGAGTCCATGAGCTTCCCCGAGCCCGTGATCTTCGTGGCCATCGAGCCCAAGACCAAGGGCGACCAGGAAAAGCTCTCGACCGCGATTCAGAAGCTCTCCGCTGAGGACCCCACCTTCACGGTGTCCCTCAACGATGAGACCGGCCAGACCGAAATCGGCGGCATGGGCGAGCTCCACCTGGACATCCTGGTGGACCGCATGAAGCGCGAATTCAAGGTGGAAGCCAACGTGGGCAAGCCGCAGGTGGCTTACCGCGAGACCATCAAGAAGGCCGTGGACAAGGTCGACTACACCCACAAGAAGCAGACCGGTGGGTCCGGCCAGTTCGCCAAGGTGCAGGTTGCTTTCGAGCCGCTCCCGCTGGACTCCGAGGAACTCTACGAGTTCGCCAACAAGGTGACCGGTGGCCGCGTTCCTCGCGAGTACATTCCTTCCGTGGATTCCGGTATCCAGGACGCCATGCAGTTGGGTGTTCTCGCCGGCTACCCCATGGTCGGCGTGAAGGCCACCCTGCTCGACGGTGCCTACCACGACGTCGACTCGTCCGAAATGGCATTCAAGATCGCCGGTTCCATGGTGTTCAAGGAAGGCGTTCGTCGCGCCAACCCTGTGCTCCTGGAGCCGCTGATGTCCGTGGAGGTTCGCACCCCCGAGGAGTACATGGGCGACGTGATCGGCGACCTGAACTCCCGTCGCGGTCAGATCCAGTCCATGGAGGACGTCACCGGCGTCAAGCTGGTGAAGGCCCTCGTGCCGCTGTCCGAAATGTTCGGCTACATCGGTGACCTCCGGTCCAAGACCCAGGGTCGCGCCGTGTACTCGATGCAGTTCGACAGCTACTCGGAGGTTCCGAAGGCTGTTGCCGACGAGATCATCCAGAAGAATCGCGGCGAGTAAGCCCACCGGGGACCAGTCCCCGAATTTCGATAAACCACTAAAGCCAAAGTAGACTTGCACAGGTTTCGACTGCAGCAGTGCCCTGCGCTGTGATAGTAGGCTCCGAGTCTTCGGAGCAGTCGAGTAAGTCTCACCTCAATGTTCTAGGAGGAACACATCATGGCGAAGGCCAAGTTCGAGCGCACCAAGCCGCACCTCAACATCGGCACCATCGGCCACGTTGACCACGGCAAGACCACGCTCACCGCTGCTATCTCCAAGGTGCTTGCTGACAAGTACCCGGACATCAACGAGCAGCGCGACTTCGGTGCCATCGACTCCGCTCCGGAGGAGAAGCAGCGCGGCATCACCATCAACATCTCTCACATCGAGTACCAGACCGAGAAGCGTCACTACGCACACGTTGACGCCCCCGGTCACGCGGACTACGTGAAGAACATGATCACCGGTGCTGCTCAGATGGACGGCGCAATCCTCGTGGTTGCCGCTACTGACGGCCCCATGGCTCAGACCCGCGAGCACGTTCTGCTCGCCCGCCAGGTGGGCGTTCCCTACCTGTTGGTCGCGCTGAACAAGTCCGACATGGTCGACGACGAGGAACTGTTGGACCTCGTCGAGATGGAAGTTCGCGAACTGCTGTCCGACCAGGGCTTCGACGGCGACAACGCACCCGTGGTGCGCGTGTCCGCTCTGAAGGCTCTCGAGGGCGACGCCCAGTGGGTCAAGTCCGTCGAGGAGCTCATGGAGGCCGTGGACGAGAACGTCCCCGAGCCGGTGCGCGACACCGACAAGCCGTTCCTGATGCCCGTTGAGGACGTCTTCACGATCACCGGTCGTGGCACCGTGGTGACCGGCCGTGCCGAGCGTGGCACCCTGCCGATCAACTCGGAAATCGAGATCGTCGGCATCCGCCCGATCCAGAAGACCACCGTGACCGGTATCGAGATGTTCCACAAGCAGATGGACGAAGCCCTCGCGGGCGAGAACTGTGGTCTGCTGCTGCGTGGCCTCAAGCGCGACGATGTCGAGCGTGGCCAGGTCGTGTGCAAGCCGGGTTCCATCACCCCGCACACCGACTTCGAGGCCAACGTCTACATCCTGTCCAAGGACGAGGGTGGCCGTCACAACCCGTTCTACTCGAACTACCGTCCGCAGTTCTACTTCCGCACCACCGACGTCACCGGCGTCATCACGCTGCCCGAGGGCACCGAGATGGTCATGCCCGGCGACAACACCGAAATGAGCGTTGAGCTGATCCAGCCCATCGCCATGGAGGACGGCCTCGGCTTCGCTATCCGTGAGGGTGGCCGCACCGTTGGTTCCGGTAAGGTGACCAAGATCAACAAGTAATCATTCGGTTACTCGGCTGATCGCCGGCTAGTCCGGCATGCCACGTAAGACCCCGCCAGTTTCGTACCGGCGGGGTCTTACGCGTTCCCGCACCGACGCTACGACGACGCCGCGCCGAGCCAACCACACGGCGTCGGCAGGCCTTTCGGGCCGCTCGGCAACGCAAGAGCGCCCCGCGTTTGCAAAGGTGTGCAAATTTCTGGCAGAATGGTCGCTGTTGTTCACGTGTCGGCGTGTGCCCGTAAAAAGGTCCCGACCGCGTCGGGCGAACCGGTACACCGAAGCAGCCGCAACGAGCCATGGTTTCCATGGGACCACGTGAACAACCATCCAACCGGCACCATAGAAATTATTTGTGCGAACTCGTGTTTGCGTTTTATGCGACACGCCCGAGTTCGGGTGTCGGTGCTTCAGCAGGGTGAGGAACCCGGTTACACCGGATTCAGTCTGTGTGAAGTGGCGTTAAAAACGCCGAACACAAGGAGCTGACGCTCCACACAGGGAAGTACTTGAAGAAAGAGAGTCACGACGCCATGGCGGGACAAAAAATCCGCATCCGGCTGAAGTCCTATGACCACGAGGTCATTGACGTCTCGGCCCGGAAAATCGTTGAGACGGTTACGCGCGCAGGCGCCACGGTGGTGGGACCCGTCCCGCTGCCCACGGAGAAGAACGTCTACTGCGTGATCCGCTCGCCGCACAAGTACAAGGACAGCCGTGAGCACTTCGAAATGCGCACACACAAGCGGCTGATCGACATCATCGACCCCACGCCCAAGGCTGTCGACTCGCTCATGCGTCTCGACCTGCCGGCTGACGTGAACATCGAAATCAAGCTGTAAAAAGGATCGCACCCCAATGACTACCACTTTCGAACGCCAGGTTAAGGGCCTGCTGGGCACCAAGCTCGGCATGACCCAGGTCTGGGACGAGAACGGGAAGTTCGTGCCGGTGACCGTGGTCAAGGCCGACTCCAACGTCGTGACGCAGCTGCGCAACGAGGACAACGACGGTTACAACGCCGTTCAGATCGGCTTCGGTGCGATCGATCCCCGCAAGGTTTCTAAGCCGCTGGCTGGCCACTTCGCCGCCGCCGGAGTAACCCCGCGCCGCCACGTCGTCGAACTTCGTACTTCCGATTCCGCTGACTACGAGCTCGGCCAGGAACTGTCCGTCGAAATCTTCGACGCCGGGACCAAGGTCGATGTCGTCGGCACCACCAAGGGCAAGGGCACCGCCGGTGTTATGAAGCGTCACGGCTTCTCCGGCGTCGGCGCCTCCCACGGTGCACACAAGAACCACCGCAAGCCGGGATCCATCGGCGGCGCGTCTTACCCCGCACGTGTTTTCAAGGGCATGAAGATGGCCGGCCGGATGGGCAACGTCCGTCACACCACCATGAACCTGACCGTTCACGCTGTCGACGCCGACAACTCCCTGCTGCTCATCAAGGGCGCCCTGCCGGGCCCCAAGGGATCGGTCGTCCTCGTCCGAACCGCAGTGAAGGGAGCCTGATAAGCCATGGCAACTGAAACCGTAAACGTCGAGCTGCCCGCTGAGATCTTCGACGCGCAGACCAACGTGGCACTGCTTCACCAGGTCGTCGTCGCTCAGTTGGCCGCAGCACGCCAGGGCACGCACAAGACCAAGACCCGCGCCGAAGTTTCTGGCGCAGGTCGCAAGCCGTTCAAGCAGAAGGGCACGGGTCGCGCCCGTCAGGGCTCCATCCGCGCACCTCACATGACCGGCGGTGGCGTTGTCCACGGTCCGACTCCGCGTGACTACTCGCAGCGCACGCCCAAGAAGATGAAGGCAGCCGCCCTGCGCGGTGCCCTCTCGGACCGGGCTCGCAACAACCGCATCCACGTGGTTGCCGATCTGGTGACCGGCGCTGAGCCGTCCACCAAGGCCGCCAAGGTTGCACTGCGTTCGATCACCGAGCGCAAGAACGTGCTGGTTGTTCTGGACCGCCGTGATGATGTCACTGCATTGTCCGTGCGCAACCTGGTCAACACGCACGCCGTGTACGCAGACCAGCTCAACACGTACGACGTGCTCGTCTCGGACGACGTGATCTTCACCAAGGCCGCTTACGAGTCGTTCGTTGCTGCTGCGTCCGCTACGGGTAAGAACCAGGAGGACGCCAAGTGAGCGCGATCTACAACAAGGACCCGCGCGATGTGATCATTCGCCCGGTCGTCTCCGAGAAGTCCTACGGACTGATCGACGAGGGTAAGTACACCTTCCAGGTGGCCCCCTCGGCCAACAAGACCGAAATCAAGTACGCCGTGGAGACGATCTTCGGCGTCAAGGTCGAGTCCGTCAACACCCTCAATCGTCCCGGTAAGCGCAAGCGCACTCGCTTCGGCTGGGGACAGCGTAAGGCCACCAAGCGTGCCATCGTGTCCCTTCGGGAAGGTTCCATCGACATCTTCGGCGGTCCGCTCGCCTGAGCGGAGACCACTTTAACGAGGAATATCAATTATGGCTATCCGTAAGCACAAGCCGACAACCCCGGGCCGTCGTGGCTCGTCGGTTGCCGACTTCGTAGAAATCACGCGTAATACGCCCGAAAAGTCGCTGGTGCGTCCGCTGCCCAAGAAGGGCGGTCGCAACAACACCGGTCGTATCACCACCCGTCACAAGGGCGGTGGGCACAAGCGCCAGTACCGTGTCATCGACTTCCGTCGTCACGACAAGGACGGCGTCGACGCCAAGGTCGCTCACATCGAGTACGACCCCAACCGCACGGCGCGCATTGCGCTGCTGCATTACGTCGACGGCACCAAGCGCTACATCGTGGCCCCCAACAAGCTCAAGCAGGGCGATGTTGTCGAGTCCGGTCCGTCCGCCGATATCAAGCCCGGTAACAACCTGCCGCTGCGCAACATCCCCGTGGGCACCGTGCTCCACGCCGTGGAGCTGCGTCCGGGCGGCGGTGCCAAGCTGGCCCGTTCGGCCGGTGCGTCCGTGCAGCTCGTCGCCAAGGAAGGCAAGTACGGCCAGCTCCGTCTGCCCTCCGGTGAAATCCGCAACGTCGACGTTCGCTGCCGCGCAACCGTGGGCGAGGTCGGCAACGCCGAGCAGTCCAACATCAACTGGGGCAAGGCCGGACGTAACCGCTGGAAGGGCATCCGCCCGACCGTCCGCGGTGTCGTCATGAACCCCGTTGACCACCCGCACGGTGGTGGTGAGGGCAAGACCTCCGGTGGACGCCACCCGGTCAACCCGAACGGCAAGCCCGAGGGACGCACCCGTCGCCCCAACAAGGAAAGCGACAAGCTCATCGTCCGTCGTCGTCGTACCGGCAAGAACAAGCGCTAAGGAGCCTGACTAATGCCACGCAGCCTCAAGAAGGGCCCTTTCGTTGATCAGCACCTCTACCTGAAGGTCGCCAAGGAGAACGAGAAGGGTACCAAGAACGTCATCAAGACGTGGTCCCGCCGCTCGATGATCGTGCCCGACATGCTCGGACACACGATTGCCGTGCACGACGGACGCAAGCACATCCCGGTGTTCATCACGGAGTCGATGGTCGGGCACAAGCTCGGCGAATTCGCTCCCACCCGCACGTTCCGCGGCCATGTGAAGGACGACAAGAAGGGCAAGCGTCGCTGACCTACGGGTTAGCACGTAGCACTTCTTCGACAAGACGAGAGAAGGAAAGCAATGGAAGCCAAGGCATCTGCGCGCTATATCCGCGTGACGCCTATGAAGGCCCGGCGCGTCGTCAACCTGATTCGTGGCCAGCAGGCGAATGAGGCATTGGCGATTCTGAAGTTTGCCCCCCAGGCAGCTTCCGAGCCGGTGTTCAAGGTTCTCGAATCCGCCGTGGCCAACGCCCGGCAGACGGCCGAGCGTGATGGCCTCGCGTTCAAGCAGGAAGACCTCGTTGTCTCCGCTGCTTACGTGGATGAGGGACCCACCATGAAGCGGTTCCAGCCGCGCGCCCAGGGCCGTGCGTACCGCATCAACAAGCGCACGAGCCACGTGACCGTGGTCGTGGCGACCCCGGAGAAGGAGGAGGTCCGCTAAGTGGGACAGAAAATTAACCCCAACGGATTCCGTCTGGGTATCACCACCGACCACATCTCGCACTGGTACGCCGACTCCAACCAGCCGGGTCAGCGCTACAAGGACTACATCCGCGAGGATGTGAAGATCCGCGAGCTGATGTCCAAGGGCATGGAGCGGGCAGGTATCTCCAAGGTCGAGATCGAACGTACCCGTGACCGTGTGCGTGTGGACATCCACACCGCTCGCCCGGGTATCGTGATCGGCCGCCGCGGCGCCGAAGCTGACCGCATTCGCGGTGAGCTCGAGAAGCTGACCGGCAAGCAGATCCAGCTGAACATCCTGGAAGTCAAGAACCCCGAGATCGACGCGCAGTTGGTCGCTCAGGGTGTCGCCGAGCAGCTCGCTTCTCGCGTGGCTTTCCGCCGCGCCATGAAGAAGGCCATTCAGTCCGCACAGCGTGCGGGCGCCAAGGGTATTCGTATCCAGTGCGCCGGCCGCCTCGGTGGTGCTGAAATGTCCCGCTCGGAGTTCTACCGCGAAGGCCGTGTGCCCCTGCACACCCTGCGCGCGAACATCGACTACGGCTTCTTCGAGGCCAAGACCACCTTCGGCCGCATCGGCGTGAAGGTCTGGATCTACAAGGGCGACCTGACCTCCAAGGAACTGGCAGCACAGCAGGCCGCTGCTCCGTCTTCGCGCGGACGCAACGACCGTCGCGGTGGCGCCGGTGGTGCCGGTGGCGGCGAGCGTCGTCGTCGTGGTGGCAATGACCGTAACGACCGTGGCGGACGCCGTGAGCGTAACGACTCCGCCGCAGCCCCGCAGCAGAACAACGCTGCGGAGGCGTCCAACGCAGAGGGTGGTAAGTAATGCTTATCCCACGTCGTGTGAAGTTCCGCAAGCAGCACCACCCCAAGCGACGGGGTCAGGCCAAGGGCGGAACCCAGGTATCGTTCGGCGAGTGGGGCATCCAGGCATTGAGCCCGGCCTATGTCACCAACCGTCAGATCGAAGCCGCGCGTATCGCAATGACCCGTCACATCAAGCGTGGCGGTAAGGTCTGGATCAACATTTATCCGGACCGTCCCCTGACCAAGAAGCCTGCCGAAACCCGCATGGGTTCCGGTAAGGGTTCGCCCGAATGGTGGGTCGCCAACGTCAAGCCCGGACGCATCATGTTCGAGATCTCCGGTGTGACCGAGGAAGTCGCCCGCGAGGCGCTTCGTTTGGCAATCCACAAGCTCCCGATGAAGGCACGTATCGTGCGTCGCGAAGGTGGTGAATGATCAATGGCTATTGGATCTAAGGATCTGAACATGGAAAACCTCGCGGCACTCGACAACGGTGCTCTGACCGAGCAGTTGCGCAAGTCCAAGGAAGAGCTGTTCAATCTGCGCTTCCAGTCCGCAACCGGTCAGCTCGAGAGCAACGGTCGCCTGAAGTCCGTCAAGCGTGACATCGCCCGCATCTACACCGTGCTCCGTGAGCGCGAGCTGGGCATCCGCGAAGAGGTCGAGGCGACTGCTGTAGAGACCGACAAGAAGGCAGCCAAGGCAAGCAAGAAGGCCGCCAAGTCTGAGGATGATGCCAAGTGAGCGAGCAGGTTAACAACGAGGCCACGGCCGAGCGCGGTGACCGTAAGACCCGTCGCGGCTACGTAGTCTCCGACAAGATGGACAAGACCGTGGTCGTGCAGGTCGAGGATCGTGTGAAGCACGCCCTCTACGGCAAGGTCATGCGCAAGTCCAAGCGCGTCAAGGCTCACGACGAGGAGAACGCCGCCGGTATCGGTGACCTTGTCCGGATCGCCGAGACCCGTCCGCTGTCCGCCAGCAAGAACTGGCGCATCGTGGAGATCATCGAGAAGGCCAAGTAAGGTCCTTTCGAGCAATACAGCAGGCCGGCTTCGAGCCGACCAACGGGCCCCCATCCTCGGATGGGGGCCCGTTGCTGTGCCGCAGTGGTCAGTTGGACCCGAGGGTGCCTGAGCTGTAGAGTGGGTCAGTACGCGTGTGGCACACGTGTGCCCACATCACTGACTTCGACACTGCTGAGTCAGAATCCTCAATGCCCCTGGAACCGCCTGGCGGTCCACATTCTCGGAAGAGAAAGCGGGGCACGAACCAGCGTATTCGCGCGTTCCGACACGCGAAACAGCGCGCGGCATCGTCAAGCGATGATCACCGCGCCTCCGCTGCCCGTTCACGGATTCTGGTTGCGCAGACCGATCCTCAGTGGGGCAGCGAAGCAGATGACCCGTTCGTCTGAGTCACTTCGAACCACTCACGCCACAAACCCAGCGCGTACGTGCTTTGTGAAAACGCCTCGGACCCCTCCTACGGTCACGGGGAGCACCGTGCAGCGAAGCGTTCAAATATCTACCGTTCCGCAAGGCTCGACATCGTCCAGATATGGATGAGAACCGGCGCGACGACAGGAGAAATCAGTGATTCAGCAGGAGTCGCGGCTTAGGGTCGCCGATAACACGGGTGCGAAGGAAATCCTCACCATCCGTGTACTCGGTGGATCCGGACGCCGTTACGCAGGCATTGGCGACGTTATTGTCGCCACCGTAAAGGACGCAATCCCCGGTGGCAACGTCAAGAAGGGCGACGTTGTCAAGGCCGTTGTGGTCCGTACCAAGAAGCAGAGGCGCCGTTCCGACGGCTCCTACATTCGTTTCGACGAGAACGCCGCAGTGATCTTGAAGACCGACGGGGATCCCCGTGGCACGCGCATCTTCGGCCCCGTGGGTCGCGAGCTGCGCGACAAGAAGTTCATGAAGATCATCTCGCTGGCTCCGGAGGTGCTCTGACATGGCGAAATTCAAGATTAAGACCGGAGACCTGGTTCAGGTCATTTCCGGCAGCAAGCAGAACAAGGGCAAGCAGGGCAAGGTCCTGCGCGTGAACACCGAAACCTCCCGCGTGGTGGTCGAGGGTGTCAACGTGATGACCAAGCACAAGCGTGCCAGCGCCCAGGGCGAAGCCGGTGGCATCGTCAAGACCGAGGCTCCCATTCACATCTCCAACGTGATGCTCGTGGACCCGGAGACCGGCAAGCCGACCCGCGTGGGCTACCGCACCGAGACCGTGGAGCGTGACGGCAAGCAGAAGACCGTCCGCGTTCGCGTGTCCAAGAGCACCGGCAAGGATCTGTGATGAGCGAAACGACCGAAACCAAGATGACACCGCGGTTCAAGACCAAGTACCACGAGACCGTTGCGCCGGCACTGCAGGAAGAGTTCGGTTTCACGAACGTCATGCAGCTGCCCCGCATCACCAAGGTCGTCGTGAACATGGGTCTGGGCGAGGCAGCCAAGGACTCCAAGCTGGTGGATTCCGCCATCAAGGACCTGACGGCCATCACCGGCCAGAAGCCCGTGGTCAACCGCGCCAAGAAGTCCATTGCACAGTTCAAGCTGCGCGAAGGTATGCCCATTGGCGCTCACGTCACCATGCGTGGCGATCGCATGTGGGAATTCCTGGACCGTCTGGTGACCCTGGCCCTGCCGCGTATCCGTGACTTCCGTGGTTTGTCCGATCGTCACTTCGACGGTAACGGCAACTACACCTTCGGTTTGACGGAACAGTCCATGTTCCACGAAATCGACCAGGACCGGATCGACCGCGTGCGCGGTATGGATATCACCGTGGTGACCTCCGCCAAGACTGACGACGAAGGTCGCGCGCTGCTCAAGGCGCTCGGCTTCCCGTTCAAGACCAACTAATTCCCGCGACGTCAGAGGTCCCGACTGGCTGTAACCGGCCGGGAAACCGTGACGAGGAAGGGCATGTGCCCAAACATGACAATGACAGATCCTGTCGCAGACATGCTGACGCGTCTGCGTAATGCGAACTCCGCATACCACGACACCGTGAGCATGCCGTACTCCAAGCTGAAGGCTCGGGTTGCGGACATCCTTAAGGCCGAGGGTTACATTGCGGACTGGAACGAGGAGCCGGCCAAGGTCGGAAAAACCCTCGTTCTGTCCCTGAAGTTCGGCCCCAACCGTGAGCGCTCCATTGCGGGCGTTCGCCGCATCTCCAAGCCGGGTTTGCGCGTGTACGCGAAGTCCACCAACTTGCCGAAGGTTCTCGGCGGTATGGGCATCGCGATCCTCTCCACCTCTTCGGGTCTGCTGACTGACAAGCAGGCCGGCAAGAAGGGCGTGGGCGGGGAAGTCCTCGCGTACGTCTGGTAATCGGTAGCACAGAACAAGAAAGGAAGAGAACATGTCACGTATTGGACGTCTCCCGATCTCTGTGCCCGCCGGTGTGGAGGTCGCTGTGGACGGTTCCGTGGTGAAGGTCAATGGCCCCAAGGGCGCATTGACTCAAACCGTGGCCGCTCCCATCACCGTGGTTGTGGAAGACGGCACCGTTCAGGTGTCCCGCCCCAACGACGAGCGTGAATCCCGCGCTCTGCACGGTTTGACTCGTACCCTGATCGCCAACATGGTCCAGGGTGTCTCCGAGGGTTACAGCAAGCAGCTGGAAATCGTCGGAACCGGTTACCGTGTGCAGGCCAAGGGCGCCAACCTGGAGTTCGCTCTGGGCTACAGCCACCCTGTCCCGTTCGAGGCTCCGGACGGCATCACGCTGTCCGTCGAAGGCTCGAACAAGGTCACCGTCGCCGGCATCGACAAGCAGCAGGTTGGCCAGGTTGCCGCGAAGATCCGCAAGCTGCGTCTGCCCGACCCCTACAAGGGCAAGGGCGTGCGTTACGCCGGCGAGCAGATCCGCCGCAAGGCCGGAAAGGCTGGTAAGTAATCATGGCTCTCGTAATCAAGGGCAAGTCGAAGTCCGCTCAGCGTGCACGCCGTCACCGCCGCGTACGCAAGTACGTTGCCGGCAGCGCTGTGCGTCCCCGTCTCGTAGTGACCCGTTCCGCGCGTCACATGGTCGCTCAGGTGATCGACGACGACAAGGGTGTCACCCTGGCGTCCGCTTCCACCATGGAAGCTGACCTGCGGTCCGCCTCGGACGACAAGACCGCCAAGGCCAAGCGCGTGGGCGAGCTCGTTGCCGAACGCGCCAAGGCTGCCGGAATCGAAACTGTGGTTTTCGACCGTGGCGGTAACAAGTACCACGGCCGTGTGGCCGCGGTGGCCGATGGTGCCCGTGAAGGAGGTCTGGCGCTGTGAGCGAGCAGAACAATGAGAAGGAAACCAAGGTGAGCGAAGCCACCAACGCTTCCAACGAAGCTACCGAGGCTCAGCAGGGAGCTGACGACAACCGCGGTGGCCGCGGCGGTCGCGGCAACCGCAACGAGCGTGGTGGCCGTGGCGAACGCGGCGGTCGTAACGAACGCGGCGGCCGTGGTGGCCGTGGCGGTCGTGACGAGGAGAAGGACAAGTTCCTCGAGCGCGTCGTGACCATCAACCGTGTGTCCAAGGTGGTCAAGGGTGGCCGCCGCTTCAGCTTCACCGCCCTCGTGGTGGTTGGCGATGGCAACGGCATGGTCGGCGTGGGTTACGGCAAGGCCAAGGAAGTTCCCGCCGCTATTTCCAAGGGCGTGGAGGAAGCCAAGAAGAACTTCTTCCGGGTTCCTCGCGTGGAAGATCGCACCATTCCGCACCGCGTGCAGGGCGAAGCCGCTGCCGGTGTCGTGATGTTGCGTCCGGCCACCCCGGGTACCGGTGTTATCGCCGGCGGTCCGGTGCGTGCCGTACTCGAGTGCGCGGGTATCCACGACGTGCTGTCCAAGTCCTTGGGTTCGTCCAACCAGATCAACATCGTGCAGGCAACCATCGAGGCCCTGCGGATGCTCGAAGAGCCCGCTTCCGTGGCTGCCCGTCGTGGCTTGCCCATGGACGAGGTTGTTCCGGCTCCGCTGCTGCGCGATATCCAGAAGGCAGGTGCCTGATGAACGGAAAGCGCATTCAGGCCGACGGTGCCAACCTGCGTATCAAGCAGATCCGCTCCATGGTCGGTCAGAAGCAGAACATGCGTGACACCCTGCGTTCCCTGGGCTTGAAGAAGCCGGGCAACGTGGTGGTACGCAAGGCCGATGCAGCGACCGCGGGCATGATCAATACCGTGTCGCATCTCGTAGAGGTTGAGGAGGCCGAGTGAGCATGGCTGAAAACATTGGGAGCAAGAAGCAGCACGCCCTGAAGGTTCACCACCTGCGTCCGGCCCCCGGATCTCACCAGTCCAAGACCCGTGTGGGTCGTGGTGAGGCTTCGAAGGGTAAGACTGCCGGTCGTGGTACCAAGGGCACCAAGGCGCGTTACCAGGTGAAAGCCGGCTTTGCCGGCGGTCAGCTGCCGTTGCAGATGCGTCTGCCCAAGCTGCGTGGGTTCACCAACCCGTTCCGGGTGGAGTACCAGGTCGTGAACCTGGACCGTCTGGGCGAGCTGTTCCCCGAAGGAGGCACGATCGGTATCTCCGATCTGGTCGCCAAGGGTGCAGTCCGCAAGAACCAGCCGGTCAAGGTTCTGGGCACCGGAGAGATCTCCGTTGCACTGAACATCACCGCGGACAAGTTCTCCGCCTCCGCGGCTGAGAAGATCGCCGCTGCCGGCGGTTCCACGCAGACCGCGTGAGACCGAACGCAGTAATCGGTTGTAGGGTGTAACCCTGAACTGAAGCGGGCCCCGTGCCGTATTGTCGGCGCGGGGCCCGCTACTTTTTACCGGGGTGTCGGCGCTCACCTCCCATCGTGAGCGCGCGGCATCCTTCGCTAGACTTGCCCGGGGTCGGGACCGGCCGGGCCAACACTGAAGTTTTTGGAGGAGGACCTGTGCTCAGTGCTTTCGCACGGGCGTTCACAACGCCGGAACTGCGCAATAAGCTGCTGTTCACCCTCGGGATCATCGTGATCTACAGGTTGGGCACTTTCATCCCCGCGCCTGGCGTGGACTACGGCAACGTGCAGCAGTGTCTGGCCTTGGGTAACACCAGCGGCGGCGTGTACGACCTGGTCAACCTGTTCAGCGGCGGTGCGCTCCTGCAACTGTCCATCTTCGCGTTGGGCGTGATGCCTTACATCACGGCCAGTATCATCGTGCAGTTGCTGCGCGTGGTCATTCCTCGTTTCCAGGAACTCCACGAAGAGGGCGCCCAAGGGCAGACCAAGCTCACGCAGTACACCCGCTATCTGACCATTGGTCTGGCCGCACTCAACGCCACCACGGTGGTGTCGCTGGCTCGCTCCGGTGCTCTGCTGGGTGACTGCCCCCTGCCGATCATTCCCGACGACTCGCTGATGATCCTGGTCATCATGATCCTCACGATGACCGCCGGCACCACCTTGATCATGTGGCTCGGTGAGCGCATCACCGACAGGGGCGTCGGTAACGGCATGTCCTTGTTGATCTTCACGTCTATCGCCGCAACCTTCCCCTCCGCGCTCGGTGACATTCTCCGCACCCGCGGTTGGGGCTTGTTCCTGGCGGTGTGTGCCGTGGGGCTGGTGGTCATCACGTGCGTGGTGTTCGTGGAGCAGTCACAACGCCGCATTCCCGTGCAGTACGCCAAGCGCATGGTGGGTCGCCGCACGATCGGTGGCACCAGCACGTACATTCCGCTCAAGGTCAACATGGCCGGGGTGATCCCCATCATTTTCGCGTCGTCCATGCTGATGCTGCCGTCCATGATCGCGCAGTTCGGAATGCCCAGCGACGGCTCACCGGTGCCGGGTTGGGTCACCTGGATTAACACGTACCTGACATCGGGTGATCACCCGGTGTACATGGTCACGTACTTCCTGATGATCGTGGCGTTCACGTACTTCTACGTGTCCA
>NZ_JAUNPE010000064.1 GCF_030536815.1 Kocuria sp. | reverse complement strand
AGGCCAACGGCACGCTCGAAAACCAGGGAGTCAACCGCTTGCACGTGCACGTGGGGCTCGGTGCTGTTGCCAGAATTTCCGAACTCAGCCACCTGGGCCCCGATCTGAATGTCTTGACCGAGACGCACCCTGACGCTCCCCCATCGTAGATGGCACAGGGCAACGTAACGGCCGCTTCGTGATTCCTGAATCACCACGTAGTTGCCTGCCAAGGTGCCCCACCCGGCGGCAGCGCGGCGAGCCTGGGTGAGCGCGTAACCCATGGATGACAAGCCGCGGTAGGCCGCGTGATCCTCGGCGTGGTCGTCCAACAGCACCACCGTGCCAGTCACAGGGGAGATGACCGGTGGCCCGAAGCCGATGAACTTCTCTGGTGCCTCCGGGCGCCACAATGATCCGGCCGAGAAGCGGGCCGAGCGATTCTCTCGATCCACCGGTACGAAATCGATGGCAAATGCCGTGCCGAACAGGTCGGTTCCATGACTCGGTACTCGGTTCGCGGGGCTGTTCTGGACCAGGCAGCGCCCGTGGAACGGATAGTCGAGTTCCATGGCATTTATTCTTCCGCGCTCGACTTCTCATGGGAATAGGCGACGACGCCGCTCGCGCACCCCGGCATGTGCGGCGGCTCGGGGCGCGCAGCGCCGGCACACCATTTCGTCAGGGGTTACGGCAAAGTAGCTGGCCCTACTGTGCAGTAAGTCCGCATCAAATGGTCTGGCCCGTAAACTTCCACGACGACGCCGCTCCTCCCGGGGCCCGTGAGGGCGATCGTCACGGTGGGCGAAGCAGGCTGTGATTTCCGGATTGTGGGGAGCTGAGCTCCGATTGGCCTGTTCTCGTTGACCAGTGTGTAGGCGCTTTCTAGTCTGAGGTGGAGATCACGCACGACGATTGGTGCTGCCCATCCTGGCCCCGGCGTGACCGAAACAGAAATAGCAGTGAAGACCGAAGCAAAGTACCGGGTTGAGCTGTTGAACGTCGCCCCGGATTCCGTTCCCGTACAGGAGGACACATGACCGAGAACGCCAATGATGTTGTGATCGTCAATGGGGCGCGTACCCCGCAGGGAAAGTTGCTGGGTTCCCTTGCCGCACTCAGCGCTGTGGAGCTCGGTGCGCACGCCATCAAGCACGCGCTCGAGCGCTCGGGTGTCTCACCCGAGACCGTTGACTACGTGTACATGGGCAACGTGGTGCAGGCCGGCAACGGTCAGAACCCCGCCAAGCAGGCCGCCGTTGCCGCGGGTCTGCCGATGACCGTGCCCGCCATGACCTTGAACAAGGTGTGCCTGTCCGGGCTGGTCGCGGTGACCGAGGCGGCTCGCATGATTCGCGCGGGCGAGGCGTCCGTGGTGGTTGCCGGCGGCATGGAATCCATGACCAACGCGCCGCACCTGGCCCTGGGTGCTCGCAAGGGCAAGGCCTACGGTGACATGAGCCTCGCTGATTCGCTGGCCAATGACGGCCTGGTCGACGCCGCTCTGGGCGTCGCAATGGGCGAGCTCACCGAGACCGGAAATTCCGAGCGTTCCATCGGTCGCGAGCAGCAGGACCAGGTCGCCGCGCGCAGCCACCAGCTGGCGGGCGAGGCGCAAACCTCGGGCGTGTTTGCGGAGGAGATCGCGCCGCTGGAGATCCCGCAGCGCAAGGGTGATCCCGTCACGGTCTCCAAGGACGAGGGCGTACGCCCCGAGTCCACGGCGGAGGGACTCGGAAAGTTGCGCGCCGCCTTCACCAAGGACGGCACCATCACGGCCGGCAACTCGTCCCCGATTTCCGACGGCGCCGCGGCCGTGGTCCTGACGACTCGCGCCTACGCGGAGGAGAACGGTCTGTCCTGGCTGGCCGTGGTGGGCAAGCCCGGTCAGGTCGCGGGCCCGGATACATCCCTGCACTCGCAGCCCTCGCGCGCCATCGAACACGCGCTGGAACGCGCGGGGTGGTCCGTGAACGATCTGGATTTCGTGGAGATCAACGAGGCCTTCGCCGCGGTGTCGGTGCAATCGGTCGAGGATCTGGGGATTGCGTTGGATAAGGTCAACATCCATGGTGGCGCGATTGCCCTGGGGCACCCGATCGGTGCCTCCGGTGCTCGCTTGGCACTGCACGCCGCCCTGGAGCTGACCCGCAGGGGGTCCGGCAAGGCAGCCGTGTCCCTGTGCGGTGGTGGTGGTCAGGGTGAGGCGTTGCTGCTGAGCCGCTGAGTCCGGCGCGAGCGTCGTCGTGGCTGCACACAGGGACTGACCAAGAATTACTTGCGGGTTTTGGCGCCGATGACCGTGCGGTGATCCATGATCTTGTCCAGCAGGCTGATGAGCAGCTCGCGCTCCTGCTCGCTCAGGGCCTGACTCCATTGGTTCTCGCGGGAGTTCTGCAGCGCGAAGACCTCCTGGATCTTGGTCTGACCCGTGTCGGTCAGGTGGAGGATGAGGGATCGGCCGTCCTCTTCGGATGCCTGTTTGATCAGCAAGCCCTTGGCTTCCAGATTGCCCGCAAGATTTGAGACCGCCGCCCGACTCATGCCCATGAGCTCGGCCGCACGATGGGGAGTGAGCGGGCCGGCAACCCACAGCGCGAACAGCATGCGATAGCTGGCCCATGTGCCACCGGCGGGGCGGTGGATGGAGGACTCGAAGTCGTAGATCACCGACGAGGACGCCCGGAACAACGTGACGAACAGGCGGTTGGCCGTGATGTCCGATTCCGGGAACTCCCGCGCGATGCGTGAGGCGGCGGCGTTGGCGAACTGCCAGTAATCCGGGTTCGCCACGTGCGGGGCATCGTCAGGTGTGGACATGGTCCAAATTTAGTGCGGACCCAGGCCGTTCGGGGACTTTCTCCCGGGCGAAAAAGTTGTTAGACGTTTTATTACTTGGTGGAGTCTCCGCAGGGCACACCTGAAACGTGTCACATCTTGAACAGCTTGCTTAGGGAATGAACAATGAAGGCAGCAACCCCGTTGTCGCGCCAAGGAGTGTCGGACATGTCCACCGCTGAACCGAACGCACGCAACGAGGCACGAACGGGACGCAGGGGCGCCGTCGAAACCCGAAACGAAGGGCGGCCCGGCAAGCGAACCGTGCTGTCAGGGTTGTTGTTCGGCGGCGGCATCGCGGCGTCGATGATCGACCTGTTCATCTTTCACTTGGGTCTGCAATGGCATCACTTCTACGACCTGTCCACCCATGAAGTGGCCCTGGTGGCCGACGGGTTTTTCCATGCTTTCGGCTGGTTCATCACCGTGTGGGGCCTGTTCCTGCTGGCCGATATCAGGCGCCGCGGCGGGGTGAACTGGAAGCGCTGGACCGGTGCGGTGGTGCTAGGGATTGGCTCATTCCAGCTCTTCGACGGAGTGGTCGATCACAAGATCTTGGGCATCCACCAGATCCGCTACGGCGTTGACCTACTGCTGTACGACACGGTGTGGATCGGATCCGCGATCCTGCTCATGGTGATCGGATTGCTGGTGCTGCGCATGACCGGTTCCGGCCGACGCGCTCGCTGATACCGCGATGCACTCCCACGACTCCCCACAGACAACTGTCCTTGACGGCTGGCTCGCCTTTGAGGTGCTCGTTGCCGTCTTACTGGTTGCCGCGGCGGCCGGTTATGCCTGGGCTCTGTGGGCGGGGAGGCATCGGAGCGGGCGGCCGCTGCTGCGGGCCCTCATGTTCTACGCCGGGCTGGTCTGTGCGGGCGTGAGCCTGGTCGGTCCGTTGCCACAGGCCGCTCACGGGAGCTTCACCGCACACATGGTCGGGCACCTGCTGCTCGGGATGATTGCCCCGCTTCTGTTGGTGCTTTCGACCCCGGTGAGTGTGCTGCTGCGCGGGCTTCCGGTGCGGCGAGCGCGTGCCGTGTCTCGCATCCTGCGTTCGCCCTACGTCCGGGTGATCACGCACCCGGTGGTGGCCGCGCTCCTGAACGCCGGAGGATTGTGGGTGCTGTACACGACCCCGCTGTTTCATGCGATGCACGATTCCGTGTGGCTGCACGCCCTGGTTCACACGCACATCTTCTTGGCGGGTTATGTGTTCACGGCGTCCGTGGTGGGCGTGGACCCGGATCCGCACCGGGCGACGTTCAGACTACGGGCGGGCGTGCTGATTGCGTTCATCGCTGCGCATTCCATCCTGGCCAAGTGGCTGTACGCGCACCCACCCATGGGGGTGGAGGCCGCTGACGCGCAGGTGGGCGCACAGCTTATGTATTACGGCGGCGACGCCGTGGACGTGCTGCTCATTGTGCTGCTGTTTGCCGGATGGTATCGGGCGACAAAGCCGCGGACGACCACGTCGGTAGGCATGGGAGCGGCGCGGCCGTAGAGTTTTAGCGGGTGCGTGCGGGAGCTATCGCACCATGCGAATGGTCTGCAGACCATTGGAGGAGCTGTCGATTCGTTCGGCACCGTCCGGCTCGAATCCGTTCTTCTCATAGAAGCGGCGTGCCCGTGGATTGTCCTTGGCCATCCATAACTGCGAGGGCTGATTGCCGAGAGAGGCGTCCAGGAGTTCCTGGCCCGCTCCCGTGCCATGAAATTTCTTGAGGACATAAAGCATGAAGAGCTGGACGTCCCGCACATCATCCTCATCCTGCGGGTGAGCGGCCATGGAGAACCCAATGATGTGGTCGTCGGCCTCCGCTACCCATGGGAACATGTCGTGCCGCTGGTTTGCCATGATGGCTTGCCAGGTGCGGCGTCGGGATTCCCAGGCGGTGTCGCCGAGGAATGCATCGGGTAGTTGGCCCGTGTACGTCTCTTGCCAGCACCGGAGGTGAACGTCCGCCAGCGGCTCGACATCGGAGGGATCAGGGCGTCGCACAGTAATTGGTGGAGCACTCATGGTTTAACGCTAAGAGAAGGCCCCCGGGGTGGATCAACCGGGTAATACCGCGTAGCCACCCCGAGGTCGTGTTCGGCGCAGTGGGTCAAACATACTGCCCGCTGAGGACTTCCTCAATGGCCAGCGGCTCTTCGAACCGCGCCACAGTGTGAGGGGAGGGAGGTGCAGAAATCGAGCTCGAAATCTGCATTTCCCTCCCCAGAGGTTTGACCGGTGCATTTGCCTCACATCACGCTGCGCAGGCGGATGAACGTGGCGCTGTCCAGCCGGGGGATGATCAGGCCAAGCGGGGCTGAGGCGGGTGGGTTTCAGCGCAGCAGAAGTTCGAGGCCGGCGGTGAATTCCGCTTCGGCGGATGCGGTGTGCAACCCCATGGCTTTCCGTGTCTGTTGCGTGGTCACCGAGCCAAGCGTGAAACGGACCAGTGTGAGCGCCGTATCCACCGCGTCCCCCTGAGTCGACCCGAATTCGGTGAAGAGCACCACCAGCTCCGGTACCGGGCTCAGGTCTTCCGGGGTAATGGCATGCGCCACGCTGACCACTTCCGCGCCGTCGCGCACGGCGAGGATCAGTGAACGGAACTCCCGCGTGAGGTGTGCGGCGCGCTCTAGCGGGGGAGCGGCGTCGTCGAGCGCAGTGGTTGACAGTGGGGCGACCATGCGCTGGGCGAGGATGCCGAGCAGTTCCTGCTTGTTGGCCACGTGCCAGTAGAGCGCGCCCGGTTGGACTCCGAGGTCTTTGGCGAGGCGGCGCATTGAGAGGTCACCCAGGCCGTAGCTGTGGAGAATGCCCCACGCGGCATCCACGATCTGCTGGCGGGACAGGGCCATGCTGCTCCTAGGGATGGGTGCGGGGACGAGTCGAACTTTACTCGGGCGGCCCGCGGGGATTGACAAAGTTGAACACCGTTCAATAATTGAACGGTGTTCAAAACTTTTTCTGATCTCGCAGATCGCACGCTCAACGGTGACCCGGTGACCCCCGAAGAGGCGCTTCAATTACTTGCCACCGGCGACGAGGACATGCTTGACCTGGTGGCTGCGGCGGCCCGGTTGCGGCGCGAATACTTTGGGATGACCGTCAAGGTGAACTACCTGGTCAACCTGAAATCCGGCCTGTGCGCGGAGGACTGCGGCTACTGTTCGCAGCGCTTGAATTCCGGCGCGGGCATCCTCAAGTACTCGTGGCTCACACCCGAGCAGGCCGTGGAGCAGGCCGAGCATGGTATCAAGGGCGGGGCAAGCCGCGTGTGCCTGGTGGCCAGCGGCCGCGGGCCGTCCAATCGTGAGGTCGAGACCGTGACCCGAACCGTGGGAGCGCTCAAGGGGCAGTACCCCGGTGTGGAAGTCTGCGCGTGCCTGGGCCTGCTCAAGGGCGGCCAGGCCGAGACGCTCAGCGACGCCGGCGTGGACGCCTACAACCACAACCTCAATACGGCGGAGTCCAATTATCAGAGCATTTGCTCCACACACACGTATCAAGACCGGGTGGAGACTGTGGAGCGCGCCAAGGGCGCAGGACTCTCGCCGTGTTCAGGGCTGATCGTGGGAATGCGGGAGACGGACGAGCAACTGGTGGAAGCGCTCTTTGCCCTGCGTGAGCTCGATTCGGATTCGGTGCCGGTCAACTTCCTGATGCCCTTCGAGGGCACGCCGCTGGCGGGAACATGGCAGCTGAGCCCCCAGAAATGCCTCAAGATCCTGGCGGTGGTGCGCCTCGTGTGCCCGGACAAGGAGATTCGGATGGCCGGTGGCCGCGAGATGCACTTGCGCTCCCTCCAGCCGCTCGCGTTGCACGTGGTCAACTCGCTGTTCCTGGGCGACTATCTGACCTCCGAGGGCCAGGCAGCCAAGGCCGACATGGACATGATCGCCGACGCCGGATTCACGGTTCTCGGCAGCCCGTCCGGCGACGTTCCGACTCCCGAGGCGGCGGACGAACCGGCGACCGAACCGTACGAGAAGGTGGATCTGGGGCTGGAGCCCACACTGCGGCGTCGTGGGGCGGGAACGGCAGTGGCGCCCAATGCTTGACACCGCCGGCCGCGCCACCGCCGGCCGTTCCCTGACCGACCGGGACCGGGGTTTGCTCTGGCACCCGTACGAAGCCCTGGATGGGGAACCGCCCTACGCGGTGGAGGAAGCCGACGGCGTCACCCTGACCCTGCGCACTCCCGACGGCGATCTGATACATGCCATTGACGGCATGTCATCGTGGTGGTGCGCTGTGCACGGCTATCGCAACGCTCGCCTGGATCGCGCCGTGGTGGAGCAAGTTGGTCGCTTCTCCCACGTGATGTTCGGTGGCCTGACCCACGAGCCCGCGGTGGAGCTGGCCGAGCGGCTCGTCGCGGTGACGCCGGACAGCCTGGACCACGTGTTCCTCGCAGACTCCGGCTCCGTCAGCGTGGAGATCGCCCTCAAGCTCGCGGTTCAGTACCAGGCCGCTCGCAATCGCCCCGAACGGCGCCGCATCCTCACGGTCCGTGGCGGCTACCACGGGGACACGACCGGCGCCATGGGCGTGTGCGATCCCGTGGGCGGGATGCACGCGCAGTTCAGCGGGCTCGTGGCAGAGCAATTGTTCGTGGCGCCCCCGCCCGCTGCGCGATTCGTTCCGGCCGATGATCGCGCCGGTGCTTCCACCACCGCCGACGACGCCGCCCCCGGCCCGTCCAATGTCCGCCCACGTGGTTCGTGGTCCAGTAATACGGATGATGTGGACCGCTGGATCCGGGAATTGCGGGACACCGCGCGGCATCACCGGCACGAGCTGGCCGGTGTGATTGTCGAGCCGATCCTGCAGGGCGCGGGAGGGATGCGCACCTACGAGCCGCGCTGTCTCAAAGCCCTGCGTGAGCTCGCCGACGAACTGGACCTGGTATTCATCGCGGACGAGATCGCCACCGGCTTCGGCCGGACCGGGGTGTGGTTCGCATGCGAATGGGCGGACGTGATCCCGGACGTGATGTGCGTGGGCAAGGCCCTGACCGGGGGTTACATGACCCTGGCGGCGGTCCTCGTCTCCGGGCGAGTTGCAGCCGCCATCACCGAGTCGCCTCAGCGTGCGTTAATGCACGGACCCACGTTCATGGCCAACCCACTTGCGTGTGCGGTGGCCAACGAATCGCTGGCCATGCTCGGGGAGAGCTGGCGCGCCACCGTGGCCCGCCAAAACCTGAAATTACATGAAATCCTGCCTGCGGCCCTGGAGCTTCCCGCCGTGGCTGATGTCCGAGTGATCGGGGCGGTGGGAGTCATTGAATTCCGGGAGGCGCCGGAGCGAAGCGCGCTCACCACAACGGCGCTCGATCGGGGTGTCTGGCTGCGGCCCTTTGGAAAACTGCTGTATTCCATGCCGCCGTACATCTGCACCGAGCGTGAAACCGAACGAATCGCCCGGGCCATGGTTGCCGGGGCGGAGCTCGCCCCATGACCGGCCCGCTCGACTCCTGGCTGCGCGACAAGGCGCGCGTGCGCGCGGACTCGGGGCTGCGGCGTCGTACGGTGGCGATCCGCGAGAACTCGGTGGACCTCGCGTCCAATGACTATTTGGGCCTGTCGCGGGACCCGCGAGTCGTGAGGGCCGCTTCGCTTGCCCTGCACCGGTACGGCGCGGGATCGCGGGCCTCCCGGTTGGTCACGGGAACGTTGGACGTCCACACCGAACTGGAAGACGCACTGTGCGACCTCACGGGTCAGTGCGCCGCGCTTGTATTCTCCAGTGGGTATGCAGCGAACACCGGACTGCTCACGGCCGTGGGTGACGTCGATACCCTGATCGTTTCGGACCGCCACGCGCATGCGTCGCTCGTGGACGGCGCACGATTGTCCCGCTCGCCGGTCGTGATAGCGGAGCACAACAACGTGGAGCACGTTGCCCGGTTGCTCGGGGAACGTGCCCAGAAACGCGCCGTGGTGGTCGTCGAGTCCATTTACTCGGTGCTCGGGGATCACGCCCCGCTCAAGGAACTCGCCGCGGTGTGCGAACTCCACGGGGCGCTCCTGGTGGCGGACGAGGCGCACGGGATCGGTGTCGCGGGACAGGGCAGAGGGCTCTCGCATCAGCAAGGCTTGGCGGGCCACCCGAACGTGGTCCTGACCGTCACGCTATCCAAATCCCTGGGCGCCCAGGGTGGCGCGGTGCTGGGCTCCGAGGTGTTGCGCGAGCACCTGGTCAATGTCGCGCGGCCATTCATTTTCGACACGGCACTGGCTCCCGCCAGCGCGGCCGCGGCTGCCGAGGCGTGCCGCATCGTTCGGCGTGCACCGGAACTCACGGAGCGCTTGCACGCCAACGGACGCGTGATTGCGCAAGCCCTGGGGATCGAGCACGCCCCGGCGGCCGTGCAATCCGTGCCGATCGACTCGCCTGAGTTGGCGCTCCGGGCGGCCGAGGCCCTGCGCCATCGCGGGATTCTGGTCGGTTGCTTCCGCCCGCCGTCGGTCCCGGACGGCATCAGCCGGCTCCGGCTCACTGCCCGTGCGGATGTGGAGTTCCACGGTTTGACGGCGGCACTGAGCGCAGTCCGTGGCGTCATGGCCGAGTTGGGCGCCCGGCCGGTCGAGGTGGTCGCGTGATGGGCAACCCCTTGGCGCGGGCCGCCGGCATGGTGCGAGGGGTCGTTGTCGTCACGGGCACCGATACGGACGTGGGCAAGACCTACGCGACCGCAGCCCTCGCCCTGGCGGGATACTCGGCCGGACGGCGTCGTGTTGCGGTGTACAAACCCGTCCAGACCGGCGTGGTGGGCGGCGATTCCGGGGACGTCGACGACGTCGCTCGGTTATGCGCCGCAGCTGGCCTACCCGGGGGCGCACTCACCACGCACGAGGGTCAGCGACTCTCCGAACCGATGGCACCGCCGCCTGCCGCGGACCTGGACGGGGTGGCGCTGCTGAGCCTGGACGATCACGCAGAACGCATCGCCGCATTGCTGCACGAGCATGATCTGGTCCTGGTCGAGGGCAGCGGCGGGGTGTTGGTGGAATTGGATGGGGAGGGGCACAACATCGCGGATCTCACGCAGATCATTCGCCGTGCTGTGGATCCGCACGTGCACGTGGTGCTTGTGGTGCGGTCCGGTCTGGGAACGTTGAATCACACACTTCTGAGTCTTGAGGCGTTGTGCCGCAGGGGAGTGCGCGTTCTCGGCACGGTGCTGGGTAGCTGGCCGGCCGACCCGCAGCCGTTGCACGAGACCAACCGCAACTACATTCGCACGATCCACGCGCAGGACGGCACGAACATCCCGCTCCTCGGCGCTGTTCCGCAGGGATGGGGTGCTGCGGACGGAATGTGAGGGGAGGGAAGTGCAAAAATCGAGCTCGAATTCTGCACTTCCCTCCCCAGAGGTTTGACCGGTGCATTTACCTCACATCACGCTGCACAGCCGCGGGTCACCCATCCTCAGGTGCCCGCCACCAATGCGTCGTACACGCGCTCGAACCGCTCGTGCACACCGCGGTAGTACTCGCGGTTGGCTTCCTCGGGGGAGTAGGTGCCCGCGGGTTCGTGAACGGCTCGCTCCACGCCCGGAGCCAGCGATTCCAGCATCAGCAGGGCGGTGCCACGGGCCGTGGAGCGCTTCATGACCTGGTGAATCACGGGTTTGCCCAGGTAGTCGCCCAGGATCTGCAGCCAGGACGGCAGATCCTGCGTCACGCTACCGGCGGCCACGATCTTCTCGACATCCCGGGTGGCTTCTTCCATTTCATCGGCAACGCGCCGGTAGGACGCCGCAATGCCCTCCAGCATGCCGCGGGCCATCGCGGAGGCGTCGGTGGACGCGGAGACATCCACGAACGCAGTCCGCGCGCTGCCGGCCCAACCGGTCGATCGCTCGCCGGTCAGGAAGGGCAGCACTCCCGGTGTCGTGGCAGACACGGTTGCCGCGGCAATGTCATCCAGAACGGCGCCGTCCAGACGGAGGGTGTCCTCGAGCCAGCTGACGGCACGGCCCACGTCATTGAGGGCACCACCCAGCAGGCATCGCGAAGAGTCGATCCGGTAGCACCACAGTCCCGGCGGAATGTTGTTCGGCCGGTGATGCAGGAGCACGCGCATGGCCCCGGAGGTGGCAGCGGAGACGACCATGGTCTGTTCATCGTCTCCGCCCACGCCGATATTGGCGCACAGCCCGTCCGCCACGGGGGCGTACCACTGAGCATCGGACAGGCCTTCCCAGCGGGAGGTTCGTTCCGGGTCCACATCGGGTAGCGGCTGATCGGGGTCGAGGATGGGGGACAGTACGTCCTCACTGATCCCCGCGGCCCGGAGCATGCGCTGATCCCAGTTGCCGGAACGCCGGTTGAGCAGCCCGGTCCATGCGGCGGTGGCGGTCCCCGCTGCTGTGGTCCCCAGCAACTTCAACCAGACATATTCTCCGAGGGACATCCAGCGAGTGGCTTCCGCCATGACCTCGGGCTGGGTCTCGGCCAGCCAACGGAACCTCGGTGCCAGGTAGCTCGTGTGCAGCCGCGCGCCCACGATGTCCTGCACCTCACGCTCGTCCAGTTCCTTGCGGAGCTGGGCGAGCTGCGGCGCACAGCGCGAATCCGCGTACGTGAAGCACGGGGTGATCGCAGCTCCTTGATCGGCCACGCCCACAAGAGACGAGGCAAAGGTGTCCAGGCCGACGCCGCGCACTCGCCCGGCGAGCTCGGGCCGGTCACACACCAGGTCCAGGATTCCGGTCAGTTCCTCGACCACTTGATCCGGGTCGATCACGGAGGTGCCGTCCGCGGAGGTGGTGAAGGAATGCGGAACCTTGTGCCGGTAGCCACGCACGGGGGTTCCGGTGGCATCGTGGAGGGAACCACGGCTTGCGGTGGAGCCCACGTCCAGGGCCATGACCAGCGGATCCACCGCGTTCTTGAGTTCGACAGCGAACTCCACCGTGTCATCCGGGCGCGGTGTGTCCTTGTGTTTGGCCATGATTCCTCCTGCTCCGTTGCAATGGGCGGTGCCTCCAGTCTATGGATCAGGTCCGCAGCAACGGTGGGACCAACTCACGGGGCGGACGCGCGGAACCGAACGCAGCGGCGTCGTTGTATCACAATTTGAGACGCCTGCCCGGCATGTGGATAGCGTCGGGGGCCGCGCGTATCCTTGATTGAACGACTCTTTCGGGTCGTGGCATCAATCGAGCCGCGCGAGAACCCGAATCACATCTTGGGAAGGAGTCACTGTGCCGCAGCTGCGATCAGCAACATCAACCACCGGCCGAAACATGGCGGGAGCGCGCGCCCTCTGGCGGGCCACCGGTATGGGAAGTGAGGACTTCGGTAAGCCGATCATCGCGATCGCCAACTCCTTCACCCAGTTCGTCCCGGGTCACGTGCACCTCAAGAACATGGGCGAGCTCGTGGCCTCTGCCGTGTATGAGGCCGGCGGTGTGGCCAAGGAATTCAACACGATCGCCGTGGACGACGGTATTGCCATGGGTCACGATGGCATGCTCTACTCCCTTCCCTCCCGCGACATCATCGCGGACTCCGTGGAATACATGGTCAACGCGCACTGCGCGGACGCCCTGGTGTGCATCTCCAACTGCGACAAAATCACCCCCGGCATGCTGATGGCCGCACTGCGCCTGAACATCCCCGTGGTGTTCGTCTCCGGCGGCCCCATGGAATCCGGTGAGGGCGTTGAGGGTGTGGTGGAGCACCGCGTGGACCTGGTGGATGCCATGGCCCTGGCCGTGGACGAGTCCATCACGGACGCCCAGTTGGCCCAGATCGAGGAGAACGCGTGTCCCACGTGCGGCTCCTGCTCCGGTATGTTCACCGCCAACTCCATGAACTGCCTGACCGAGGCGCTGGGGTTGTCCCTGCCCGGTAACGGCACCACGCTGGCCACCCACGTCAACCGCAAGCGGCTGTTCCTCGAAGCCGGCCGCCGCGTGGTCGAATCCGCCAAGCGCTACTACGAGCAGGACGACGAGTCCGTGCTGCCCCGCAACATCGCGACCAAGGCGGCGTTCAGCAACGCCATGGCGCTGGACGTGGCCATGGGTGGGTCCACCAACACCGTGCTGCACATCCTGGCCGCTGCCCAGGAGGCCGAGGTGGACTTCAATCTCTCGGACATCGACGCCTTGTCCCGCAAGGTTCCGTGCCTGGCCAAGGTGGCACCGAACTCCACCGAATTCCACATCGAGCATGTACACCGCGCCGGCGGTATCCCCGCCATCCTGGGTGAGTTGCGTCGCGGTGGTCTGCTGGACGAGGACGTCCACACCGTGCACGCCCAGACCATGGGCGAATGGTTGGACGAGTGGGACATCCGCTCCGGCAAGGCCTCGAACGAGGCCAAGGAGTTCTTCCTGGCCGCACCCGGTGGCGTGCGCACCACCCAGGCGTTCTCGCAGGCCAACGAGTACGAGGATCACGATCTGGACGCAGCCGGGGGCTGCATCCGGGATATCGACAACGCGTACACCATCGAGGGTGGCCTGTGCGTGCTGTTCGGCAACATCGCCGAGGACGGCGCCGTGATCAAGACCGCCGGCATCGACCCCGAACTGTTCCATTTCAAGGGCAACGCCTACGTGGTGGAATCCCAGGACGAGGCCGTGCACGAGATCCTCTCCAAGAACGTGAAGGAAGGGGACATCGTGGTGATTGCGTACGAGGGCCCCAAGGGCGGACCGGGCATGCAGGAAATGCTGTACCCGACCAGCTACCTCAAGGGCCTGGGCCTGGGCAAGAAGTGCGCGCTCATCACGGACGGCCGCTTCTCCGGCGGTACGTCCGGGTTGTCGATCGGTCACATCTCACCCGAGGCCGCAGCCGGCGGGGCCGTGGGTCTGATCGAGCACGGTGACGAGATCGAGATCGACGTGGAGCACCGCGTGCTGCGGGTCAACGTGGACGATGCCGA
>NZ_JAUNPE010000063.1 GCF_030536815.1 Kocuria sp. | reverse complement strand
AGGCCACGAGAGGCGGCCGGGGGAGTGATCCCCCGGCCGCTTCTTCATGCCGGGACCAGTTCAAAATCCGCGCGGAAATGTGGTCAATCCGCTTGTGTCTAGAGTTGAACGCGAGTAAACTAAAGAGTGTTCAGGCGGGAGGAACAACCCGCCACACAACCGGAAGGACACAGGATCATGAACCAGGACGTCGCCAGCAGTGAAGAAATCATCTTCCACGGCCGCGCCGCGGTACAGCTCTATGACCGGGTAAAGGCCCTTGATGAAGTCATAGCCGAGCACCGGCAGCGACGTGCGATCTATGTTCGGGGGGTCGCTCACGAGGTGCAGCGCTTGAAATGCGCCGACCGCCAGACCGAGGCCCGCGCCTTATTCGAGCAATCCCTCACCAGGGGCGATGCGATGCGCGATGACATTCTGACTCTCCAAGCAATGCGCCGCGGCTACGCGACGGATGCCGATAGAGAGGCGGCTACGTTCCAGCGCCTCACCGCAGCCACCCAAGCCTAGAAAACTAGCGGCCGGGGAGACGCCCCCCGGCCGCTTCCTGATGTGCGGCCACCGTGGGGCCCACCGATCTGGAACCCCACATATTCACCCAAAAAGCTCCTGAATTGTCTTGTGTCTTGTGTTCAATCAGAGTAAACTAAAGAGTGTTCAGACGGGAGGAACAACCCGCCACACAACCGGAAGGACACAGCACCATGACGCAGTACCTTGCAGACACCTACCAGGACGCATACAAGCTGGGAGAACGGGCGCTGAAACGCGGCGAAGGGCTGACTATCGACACCAATCACGGAGCGATAACTTACTGCGGCCCAGACCTCGAAGAGTTCATGGCTCAGCTCGCCCCGGGGGAGCCGTTCGCAATCGTGGCAATCGTGCCCATGCTCACCGATGGAAACGAACCGCAAAGCTACGCATGGACGATCACCCGCGATCACCTGGCAACGGCCGATGAGACCGGCGACAAGTGGATTACCGGACCGCGCGATGTGACCAACGCGCAGATTGCGATGCTCACCGCTGGCGCACCCCTGGCAGAAGGGTACGAGCGGCACATCTTCCGCATGTATGACGACGACGGAGAGCTTTACTACACCGGCCGCGCGGTATTCCACGCAGACGATGTGCCGACTCACGATGAAGCGGTATCCGCTCCGCTGCTCGACTACGGCGCACCCGCAGCCGGAGCCAGCCGCATCACCTGGCACGGACACCCCGGCTGGGAAGTCTCCTGACCGCCACCTAGCACCCACGCGGCCGCCGATCCCCTCCACGGGGAGAGGTTCGGCGGCCGCCATCCCCGCAGCCGGCCGAATCGGCCGGCACCACCACTTAGGACGACGATATGAACCCCGAAACATTGTCTGACATGGACAAGCGTGAAATCTGTGCCGACTACCTGGGCAATTTGCGCGCACTACAGCGCCGGGCCGCGGCAACACCACTTGCGCCCTACCTTGCAGAGATCCCGCGATGCCTCGTACTTCCCACAGACCCGCGATGTGGTGATCCCCAACTCACCAAGACCACCGCATTAGAAGTTGGAGGAGCTGCCACACGCGGCGCGGGCCGCATGGAGTCCCTGGCGCATGTAGACATGGCCGTAGAGCTTTCCAAGGCCGCCACACGCGCCTACGAGGCCGCATGTGACCTATTGACCATGAGCCCCGGCACCACACCCAGGGCATAAAAAATGCCCCCGGCCGCTGGCGCGAATGCCAGGAACAATGGGCCGGAGGCTGCACCGAAAGGACGATGCAATGTCTAAGACTATCCCCCAAGGCGCGCGACTGCACGGACTCAACGAAGCGGCCGCCGTGGTGGGCATGACACCGCAGGGATTCATCAAGGCCGGACCGCCGACCCCTGATTTATGGATCGACGACACCCGCGGATGGACCACTGAGACATTGAACGAGTGGCAGCAGACCCGTCCACGCCACCGCCGCGCGGTCACGGACGAGCTACGCGCGCGCATCACAGCGATGCACGAGGCGGGCCACAGCATCGCGGAGACCGCCGCCACTTGCAAGGTGAGCAAATCGACGGTGGCGCGCGTGCGCGCCACCGCCCGCGACTGACCCCCACCAACCGAAAGGACCGAGACCATGCGTATCACCCGAGGACTGGCCGCAACCGCCGTTATCGCCGCACTCACCCTGACCGGCTGCGCTGCCGACGACGCCGCGACTCAGGAGGAATCCAGCGCCGCCCCGCAAGCTGTGGCGACGCCGACGAAGATCAAGCACCCAGATGACGACCAGAGCTGCACGATCAGCATTGAACGCGGCGTGTATGAGGGTGAGGCACCCGACCGCGCCAAGATCGAATGCGGCTCAACTACCCGCGAGGTCGCTGGCGACTTCGCGGACAAGACCACCAATCATTACGCCCCGGAGACCGGAGTAGGCACCATTAACATGGTGGGCGGCGAGGTCCGCGCATGGCTGTACACCGGGGACGGTGATAACACTTGCCTGGTGATTTACAGCGAGGGAGACGCCCCCGTCTCCTGCCGTCCGACCGAGACCCAGAGCGACTCTAACCCGGAGCCGAGCGACGGGAACACGGTGGCCCCGGAAGCCAGCAAAGCACCGAGGGCCTAATGAGTCTAGGGGCACTGGCCACGAGCCATGCCGAAATGCCGTCGCACCGCGTCATTCTGACGCACACTGATCTGCACGGGATTGTGGCCCCCACTTTGGCCCCCTATCGGCCATTTTGTGACCTTCGCCGGTAAATGGCGGTGTTCTGTCGATGCTCCGTGGCGGCTTTAGTTGGTGGTACCGATGACAAGCGTGGTCTGGCCGTCCGTGGTCGAGAGTCCTGCCGCCGATGCGAGGGCGGCAGTGCCATCGTCAGCAGCTGAGGTGTCCTCGTCGACGTAGCCAGATCTCCAGGGGAATGGTCGTCAGTGGCGGTACCGCGGCGATGATCGAGAGAGCAGTGACCCGCCATGGCCACCGCAGGGTGATGGCGGTGATGAGCGCTATGGCGAGGTAGATGAGGAACATGCCGCCGTGCAGGGCGCCGAAGATGCTGACACCGACGTCGGTTGTGCCCGTCACGTACTTGAGGAACATCCCCGCGAGCAGACCAGCCCAGGTGAAGGCTTCGAGAAAGGCCGCGACGATGGAGACTCTTGCCACAAGCGGAAGTCCATAACGCTGCTGGGTGCTTGCGCTCATTGGTTCGCCTCGTTGCTCGGGAGTTCGTCTGCGTCCGCGACGGAGCGGGCGAGGTGCTCTGCCAGCGCGGCGCGCAGCTGGTGGGGTAGTGGGATCGCGCCGACGGATTCGCTGAGCCAAAGACCGTCGGCAGCGAGGTAGGCGACCATCTTCTGCAGTGCCCGAGGGTCGGTCGGGTCGATGCTGGCGGGGTCGGGGACCCAGCGAGTGATGACTCGTTTCCACGGCTTGCTGAGCTCGCTGTGGGTGCTCGCTTCGAGCATAAGCAGTAACTCCGCGCCGGTGGCGCCGCGGGCGCTGACTCGGGCATAGGCGGCGAGTCGCTCATCCTGCGATGCCTCATCCGGGTCCTTGCCCAGTGCGTGGATCATCTCCTCGTCCCAGTGCTGGGCTTGATGTTCGTGCAGCGCGAGCATCATGGCGTCCTTCGAGGGGAAGTGGTAGAGCAGCCCGCCTTTGGTGAGTCCGGAGGCGGCGGCGACGGATTCGTACGTGAGCGCCGTGACGCCGTCGGTCTCGACAACGCTGAGGGCGACCTTGAGGATCGTGTCCCGTTTACTGGTCCGCATGGGCGGTCCTTTCTCGGTCAGTGCTCGGAGTGCAGCTGTGACTGGGTGCCAGGCAGGTACCGGCGCAGAAGCACTCCGGTGATGACTGCGCCCACCGCGAGAACGACTGCGACGACCAGCATCACAACGAGGTAGGCGGAGTCGAAAGCCGTCGCCGCCGCCTGGAGGATCTCTGCGTCACCCTGCGCAGCAGCCTGTGCCTCAGCGATGCTGTTGCCAGCCGCGTCCGGGGCGCCGTCGGGTAGAACGACGCGTGCGCCGTAGATAGCCGTGAGCAGGCTCCCGAGCACGGACACTGCAATGAGGCTGCCGAACTCGTAGGAGACTTCTTCGATCGAGGCGGCCATGCCTGCTCGGCGCACCGGCACGTTCCCGATAATCGCGGTGGAGGCGACCGCCAAGGCGGCTCCGATACCAGCTCCGGTCAACAGCAGTCCGAGGATCAGCACGCCGAAGGACGACTGGAATCCGATGACCGTCACCACGACGCCGCCGGTGGCGAAGGCGAGACCGCCGGTGATGAGCGCGAGCAGTCCGGTGCGGTGCAGGAACGCGCCCCCCAGGAGCGCTGTCGGCAACGTGCCCACGGCGGCCGCGGCGACCAAGAGCCCAGCTTCCAGCGGGCTGAATCCGGCGACCTGCTGGAATCGCTGCGTGGTGACGAGCTGGATGCCCCCGATCGCGAACATCGCGAACGACGCGGCCAGCACTCCGGCAGTGAACGCCGGGTTGCCGAAGATGGAGAACTCCAACAGAGGTTGCTCCATACCTCGCTGACGGCGCACGAACAGCCAGAACCCGATGGCAGCAACGAGCAGCGCAACAATGATGGTCGTTGCCGAGGGCGGCGCGTGGCCGATCTCTTTGATGGCCATCACCGTTCCGACAAGCCCGATCATCACCAAGATCGAGGAGATGGCATCCCATCGCTTCGAGGGATCCGGGTCGTTGGCCGGGCGGATCAGCCAGGTAGCGACCAGCGCCAGCACCACAACGGGCACGTTGATCAAGAACACCGAGCCCCACCAGAAGAACTCAAGGAGTGTGCCGCCAATAATCGGGCCGAGGGCGAACCCGATGACCGACATACTTCCCCAGACCGCGATGGCGATATTGCGCTCACGCTCGACCGTGAAAGTGGTGCGGATCAGCGCCAGGGTGGCCGGCATCATCGCTGCCGCACCGACAGCGAGCACAGCACGCGCAGCGATCAGGACCTCGGGTGACGGAGCGAACGCTGCCAGCAGGGAAGCCAGTCCGAAGATCACCAGACCGACAACAAACATCCGCGTGTGGCCGATGCGATCCCCCAGGGTTCCGCTGCCCAGCAACAGCCCCGCCATCACCAGGGGGTAGGCATTGATGATCCAGAGGTTCTGTGTGTTCGAAGCCTGCAGTTCCTCAGTCAGCGTCGGCAGGGCCGTGTAGAGAATCGAGTTATCCAAGGTGATCAGCAGCAGACCTGCTCCAACCGTCACCAGCAGCGACCAGCGTCGCCTCTTCGTCATCGCGGACATGCGCGTCTTCCCCTCGTCGTGAACGACATAACTGTACCGGATGGATGGTGTAGTTAAGTCGACGGAGGGAGAGACTCACGGCGCGCGCTATGCATGGCGTGCGGGCGGCGAAGCTTGGAAGGTTTTAGAGCGAAGGCGCGGCACTTCGATGCAGGCAAAACCGGACGAGCTGGTGCCTCAGTTGGGTACAGGTTTATGAGACTTTCAGCGGGTGGTCGGCCTCAGGTTCGCTTCCTGCGTGAACGCGCTCTCGGGATTGTCTTGCGAAGTCGTCTCGACGGAAAGTGCCTCAAGGCGGTGACTTCCAGGACTTTCTGCACCATGCTGGGGGTATGAGGCTTCTGGGATATACGCGGGTGAGCACGGCGACGCAGGACGCGCAGCTGCAAGTCGATGCGCTGGTGGAGGGCGGGGTGCAGAAGCGGGACGTGTTCTCCGATGTGACCTCGGGTAGCCGGACCGCGATCGAGCGACCGGGGATGAAACGTCTGCTGGACTACGCCGAGGACGGCGACACGGTGGTGGTGTGGCGCATCGACCGGCTGGGCCGGTCCCTGCTCGACGTCCTGAATACGGTCACGCTGCTGCGCGGCCAGGGCGTGAAGATCAGATCGGTCTCGGACGGGATCGACCCGGAGACGACATCGGGCCGGATGATGCTGGGCATGCTCGCGACCTTGGCCGAGTATGAGCGCGAGCTGATCACCGAACGCGTCAATGCGGGGATCGCCGCGGCGAAGCAGAACGGCACCCGCTTCGGCCGACCCCCGGTCGACCCGGCCGTGATCGCGGAGAAGCTCGAAATCGCGGGCGATGCCCGCGCGAAGGGCCGCACCGCCGAGGACGCCGCCCGACTCGTCGGCTGGTCCCGGGCGACGCTCTATCGCCATCGGCAGGCGGCCCGTGCCCGCGAGGCCGTCGCCGAGCAGGTGTGAGGTGGACGGGCCGGCGCGGTGGCGCATCCTGCGGCTGCACGTCGAGGACGGTATCCCGCTGAGCGCCCTGGCCCGGGAGACCGGGATCAGCCTGCGCACCCTGGAGCGCTGGCACGCCCGCTACCGTGCCGACGGGTACGCGGGCCTGGAGACAGGCCAGCGCTCGGACGCCGGCGCCCACCATCTGCCCAGGGAGCTCGTGCGGTTGATCGAGGGCCTGGCGCTCAGCAAGCCCCGGCCCGCGATCGCCACGATCCACCGCAAGGTCACCGACATCTGCGGTACCCGAGGGTGGCCGGTGCCTTCCTACGGGGTGGTCCGCTCGATCGCGGGTGCCCTCGATCCGGGCATGGTCACCCTAGCCCTGGAGGGCGCGGCGTCCTACCGGGACAAGCACGAACTGGTGCTGCGCCGGCACGCCGAACAACCGAATGCGATGTGGCAAAGTGACCACACGCTGCTCGACATTCTCGTGGTGGGCACCGACGGCAAACCAGTCCGCCCCTGGCTGACGACGATCCTCGATGACTGCTCCCGCGCGATCTGCGGCTACACCGTCTTCCTGGGTGCGCCGTCCGCGATGAACACCGCCCTGGCGCTGCGGCAGGCTATCTGGCACAAGAGCGACCCCGCGTGGCCGATGTGCGGGCTGCCGGACGTGCTCTATGTCGACCACGGCAGTGACTTCATCAGCCGCCACCTCGCCGGCACCGCTGTTGACCTGCACATCCGGCTGATCCACTCCACCGTCGCCCGTCCCCAGGGCCGGGGCAAGATCGAGCGGTTCTTCGGCACCGTCAACACCGAGCTTCTCGCTGACCTGCCCGGCCACATCACCGAGGGCCATCCCGCGCCGACGCCGAAGCTGTCCCTGGCCGAGCTCGACAGCGCGGTGGAGGGGTTCGTGGCCACCTACAACGACCGGACCCACAGCGAGCTCGGTGCCTCGCCGCGCACCGCGTGGATCGCCGAGGGCTGGCTGCCGCGCATGCCCGAGAGCCTGGAAGACCTCGACGGGCTGCTGCTCACGGTCGCCCAGTCCCGGGTGGTGCGCCGTGATGGCATCCGCTTCCAGGGGCTGCGCTACGTCTCCCCGACGCTGGCCGGCTACGTCGGACGGCCGGTGGTGATCCGCTACGACCCGCGCGATATCACTGAGATCCGCGTGTTCGACCACGACGAGTTCCTGTGCAAGGCCGTCAACCAGGACCATCACGACGAGAAGATCAGTCTCAAGGAGATCCAGGCTGCCCGCAACGCGCGCCGTCGCGCCCTGCGCCAAGGCATCAATGAACGCATTGCCGTCGTAGCCGCGCACACCACTGAGACGCCATCGACAGCCGAGCCGCCAGCCCCAGCACCGAAGCGGAAGCTGAAAGTCTACAAGGAGGACTTGAGGTGAGCCAGCGCTTCATCGTGACCAAAGAGCACCGCCGCTTCACCGAGTTCGCCGACGCTGTCCGCCGCGGCCACACCATCGGTCTGTGCTTCGGACCGGCCGGGGTGGGCAAGACACTCTCCGCGCGCCGCTACGCCCACTGGGAGAAGGCCTATGACCTGCTGACCTATTGGGGTCCGCGCGCCGACAGCGACGCCAAGATCTACGCCGCCCTCGCTCGGAGTCGTACCGTGCTCTACACCCCCAGCGTGCTCACCACCCCACGGGTGCTGAAGGATGAACTCGACCAGGCGATCACCCGCACCAATATCTGCATCGAGCAGCATCTGGAGGCAGTCGGTCAGATCACCCCGCAGACGTGGGGCCGACGGCACGGCAGGAACCACGTGCAGCTGGTCATCGTCGATGAGTCCGAACGGCTCCGCCCCACCGCGCTGGAGCTGCTGCGCGATCGCTACGACCGCGACAACATCGCCTTGATCCTGATCGGCATGCCCGGCCTGGAGAAGCAGTTCAGCCACTACCCGCAGTTCTACAGTCGTGTCGGCTTCGCCCACCAATACCGGCCCCTGGGCACGGACGAGCTGCTGTTCGTCCTCCAGCGCCACTGGCGCTCCCTGGGCAAGACCCTCGACCCCGAGGACTTCACCGACGCGCAAGCCATCGCTTCCATCACCCGCATCACCCGCGGGAACTTCCGACTGCTGGAGCGGCTCTTCCCGCAGATCGAGCGCGTCCTGAAGATCAACGAGCTCGACACCATCACCAACGACGTCATCGAAGCCGCCGCCAGCACCCTCGTCATCGGCACCACCTGAACAAAGACCGCCACTGAGCATCGACAGAACACCGCCATTTAACAGCGAAAGTCACAGGCCATTTTCAGGATCTTTGAACAGAGGGGTCACAAACGACCGTTTATGCCCCGCCTCCGGTGCGGCTGTCGGTGGGTTCGCCCCACCTGTATGCCCGAGTTCTGTTCTAAAGCTCATCCATCCAGGTCAAATCTTTGACCTGGAACAGACAGGAACGTCCGGGAACATGAGGCCCAGGCCCCAAAAAGCAAAGCCACAATGGGTAAGCGGAGACTATGCCCGCCCACCTGTTTCGGCGCGAGCGTTTGTAGAACCCATAGCATCAGCCCACCACAACATCCAATAAACTTCCGGGCATGAGCAGCCAAAAGCCCTCGGAGGAAACTTTTAACGCATTGATCCGAGAATCGGAGGCACTGGAAGAGCGCATGGCCGACTGGCAAGCCCAGCCCTCCGAGCCGGATCCCGCGGTAGTTGCCGAAGTACGAGGCGATTATCGTCGGTGGCACGCCCGGGCACGTCGGCTGTTGGAGCCTGATGCGCAGAAGAAGTTCGATGAGTGCCGAGATGGCGGAATCTTTCTGCGAGGTGTGTCCTATTACCTTGATAACCCTCGTGAACTGAGTGCCCTTCGAGCAGACGACGGCTCCTACCCTTTGGGCCGTTGGCAGCAACCCTTTTCGCAAATCCGCGAGAAGCTAGAACGGCAACGCACACTGATCGCGGAGGCGGCCCCCGACGCGTCGCCTGCGGAGACTGTGGCCATCAAACTCAGCCAATCTTTGCGCCGGCTGCCCGAACTCCTCGCGACCCTCCAACGCCGGGCACCCGATTGGCCTATCAGTGAGAGCATCAGAGACGAGGCTGACCTGCAGATCATGGTCGAGGCGTACCTCAGGACTCTCTTTGAAGATGTGCGTCCAGAGGATTACGTTTCCTCGCACGCTGGGGCAAATTCGCGCGTCGACTTCGTTTTGCCAGAGGCGGGCGTCATCGTTGAGACAAAGATGACGCGCGAAAGCCTTACGACACGCAAACTCGGCGAAGAACTTCTCATCGACGCGGGACGCTATCCGAGCCACCCGAATTGTGAGGCTATCGTCGCCTTTATATATGATCCTGCGCGCCGCATCGTCAACCCCCGGGGCGTGGAGCGGGACCTCACTACACGCACTTCATCAGGACTATCGTTTTTGTGTGTAATCGCTAGCTAGCAGGCTTAAAGACACCCGCCCAGTGACCTGATGAGCACTGGGCGGGTGGAGAGTGAGTTTCTGAGATATCAGCTCTCAGGTAGCCCCAGCAACTCCGCTACGGCGTCGTTCAGTTTGGCGTGAATACCCCCAGCATCCAATGCGGCGCGTACAACCTTGCGGGCCTTCTGGAATGCCATGCCCTCCAAATCCGTCTGGCCGGCGACGTCTTCAGCTCGTTGCGCCAGGGCGACAAGACGCTGATGCAATTCCTGCTCGCTGTCGTAGATGGGGATCGGCAGACGCCACACATAGGTATCGAAATCTCGCGCACCAAACAGGCCCCGTGACTGGTACTCAGCCACAGTCTTTGTAGTGAGCGGCGCATTGAGAACCGCGCTGAGGTATTGGGCTTCCTGGAGGTTGCGAGCTGGAATCCAGTAGAGCTTGTGTTCAATGACCTGGCGTGGGTCGTTCAGGCGTGCTGCGGCTAGAGACGTTCCAGAAGCAGAGTAAACGACTCTGTGGGCTGGGGCCCCTAATTGATGTGTAAGTTTGCCCTGGTAGTTGATCTGTTGCCAAAGGGAAATCTTGGTAGTCACATTCCGGTTTTGCTCCCACCGGCTTGTGGCATCGTGCCACCACTGGGCAAGAGTGCTATCGGCTGTCTCGATGTGTTCCTCTTCGAGCAAGCGATCTCGGTTGATGGGGAGAATAGCTCGCCAGGGTTGGAGTGCCCGGAATGGAGCGATCGTGGACCCTAGGTGGACGTCGTAGATGAATCGACGCTCGATAACACCGGTGAGATCCGGGAGGGATTTCCAAGGGGATTTCTCCTGAGGCGTGCGCATTGAGCGGTAGTTCACCCGCCCCGACGACATCCCCAGACGACTAGTTGTACCCTCCTCCTTTACAAAGAAGAGCATGCGCGGGACAAGATTTGCCCCCTGAGTAACTCCCCCTCTGTAGGAGGTCTCATCACTTTCTTCTCTATCAGCAGTCAGTGCTTTGAGGGGAGAGGGCGTGAATGTCAGCGCCTTATTGGTTGCCTCCCACCCACTTTGACTCCGCAGTCCCGAAACCACCATTTTTGTGGCCGGGGTGCCGTGTGCGATCTCTGGTTGCTCGGTGCCAAGGTCGCGGGATCCGCGCTGGCCGAAGATCACGGCGGCCGGTACCGGGAATAGGTCGTTTTTGGGTCGGACCTTATCCAGATCCCAAAGCTCGGTGAGGTGCCCGCGCAGCACAGACCCCCACTTCCCGGAGCGGAAGCCGTGGTAGGACTGGCGGGAGAGAACGGCCAGCGGGGTGACGAACGCGAAAGTGCCCCCATTGTTGAGGTACTTTTCTACCGCCCGAACGATGAACAATCCCACAAGATCCTGGTTGGTGGCCAGCTTCTTGCCGTGCCACAGCCCGCGGTCTTGGCTGAACTGTCGGAACTGTTCTTGCATGCTGGCTGTCATGTACCGGTAAGACACCCACGGTGGATTCCCGATGAGCACATCAGCTCGGCGGGTGCGCATGGACAGCCACAGCGGTCGAACCTGGTTGCGCACGAAATATCCCCAGATGCTGTCGCGGCCATCAGCGTTGAGGTCAGCCAGGAGGCGGAACGTCTCACGCAGTGTCTCAGCGTCACTGCCTTCGGGAATGGCGTATTTGCGCAGAATTCGATTGGGGTCGGGACGGGTACGGGCACTGCTTGTGTGCTGTTTAGCCAGCTCGGTCAGATCAGTGACCAGCCGGTCGAAGGTCCCCGCATCATCAATACTCGACAGCGGGAAAGCCAGCACATGAGCCAACTCGAACAGCACGCCGCTGTCGGCATGATCGGAGACGGTGAGGTCTTCCCCGCGGGTGTCGATGCGGATGGTGTCGTCTTCGCCATGGGAGGGCTGGAACCATTGGATCGAGTCCCCTAGATGCACCGGCACCCAGATATCACCGCGATCACCCGATAGCCGTTCCCCCAAAGCCATCAGGAACGTGATGCGCGCCAACAGGATTGACACCGGGTGGATATCCAGGCCAAAAACATGGTCCTGGACGTGTTCAACGATTGTGCGGTTGTCCCACCCAGCCGCCTCACCTGCGGAAGCGATGTGCCGCACGGCGTGGAAAAGGAACGTCCCCGACCCGCAGGCCGGGTCCAGGGCTTTCTGTTCCAGGGGGTTGGTGAGGGCTTTGACGACGATGCCCTCAGCCAGCCAGTCAGGGGTGTAGTACTCGCCCAGGCCCTTACGGGTGGCGGCGTTGATGATCGACTCGTAGAGAACTTTTAGCACATCGTGCTGCACGTTGTCCCACTCGAACACTCCGACCCGATGGATCAGCCGGGACACGAACTTCTCCCCATCGGGCCCGGCAGCCAGCACCCAATCGAAGAACCCGGCTTCCATCACCCCGTGGATACCCGAGTTATCGAACTGCGCCCCGGACACGAAGTTAGGCACATCGCTGACGGCATCCGAGAGAGGAATGCCCATCAAGGCGTGGCCGATGGCCATAGCCTCCAGCACTAGCAGGGTGTGGTCGATGAATAGATCGTCACGGTTTTCGAAGCCAGTGCCCAGTGCGGAGCGCAGCAAACGTGCCCACAGTTCACGTTTGAGAGTGACCGTAGGGTCACCGCTGAGCTGATGGTAAAGGGCTTTGAGGTAGGCGGAGTCTTGGGCGTAGGCGGGGGAGGACGCGCCGATGTTCGACTCGATGGTGTCCTTGGTCGGTCGTAAGTGCGAATGGGTGGCCAACACGGCCTGGAGCCATTCCACGAGCCCCTGACTCTGGTCTGGTCTGGAGAGGGTGAACACCGAACGGCGTGCGAAAGCGCCGGTGGCGGGATCCGCTTCGTACAACCACCAGGCGCGCCCATCAGTCAGGATCCCGTTGTACCGGGAGGTCGCCTGACGCGTGCGGGTAGCGACGTAGCCTGCGAGTTGGTGGATGTATCCCTGCGCTGCTTCTTCGGTGTCCAGGCGTTTTTTCACCTCGATGACCGTGGCGCCCACCGCAATGTCAATCCGCCGCCTGGTGCCATCATCTAACTGTTCTTCAAGGCGAGGTACATCAAGATTGAACCGCCCGCCCAGCAGAAGCTGTCGAATATCAGATTGGATATCTGCTTCGGTCCGCCCTGTCGCATCCGGGCGGGCAAGCCTGCTGTACACGTTGTCAACACCATCAACCATGACCACATTATGCAGCGTGCCTGACTCTCATCTGAGCTAATCCTTCTCAAGGACGCGGAGCCCAGTGCTTCCCGTCGAACCACCACGGCAGCGGCACCACAGGATTGAAGCCGAACACGCTATCGGTGCCATACCAACCAAACTTCACCTTGGGATGAAACAGGCCCGGCATGCGGGCTATGTCAGCGTCCGCCTTTTCGAGCAAAAAACGGATTTCATTGGCCGTATCTGTGATGGCCAGAGACCCGTGTGCCAGAGTCATGTCTCCGGACATGAAGTATCTCCCGTCGAGAGATAGTACGAGGTTGATACCGGAGGCACGAAGTTTCAGCCAGGATGCGGGGTCAACCTTGACCTCCGGAACTACCCCCTCCGGCAGCTCGTGAAACTTTGAGTGCTCTAACCACTCCGTGACGATGACCCGAAGTACCTGTTCCGCAGCCCATTGGCCATGTTCAAAGATCCCGATCAACCGCGCATCATCGGGGCCAATGAGGAGGAACATCAAATCCTTGGTGCGGCCCACGTGCTTGGATGGGCCTGTAGTCAAAGGGCCAAGGTGGAAGTGGTAAACACCCCAGTCAGAGAGCATCGCGTCCAGGCGTGCTTTGCGCCCCGTACGTCCTGGGGTTGGGGGCAGCACGATGGAATCAGCCCCCTTACTCAGGTACGGGGTGAGGTCTGCCCCCGTCTCCAGATCCCTGTAGATCCGGCGCAGGGCTTGGCTGTGAGCCTTCATCCCAGGTTGGAGCCGCATGGCCTCAGAGATATGAACGGTGCGAGGCCGTGGGGCAATAAGACGTGCTCGCCAGTTCATCACATCAATCAACAAGGCCCAGGGACCCAAGGACTGGACCGCCTGGCGGGTGTAACCATGAGGATGCGCCTGATGCAATCGTTCTATGAGGTCATGAAAAAACATGGCCGTAAGAGTGGGGGTGCTCATGGTCACTGATTATCCAGCAAGATCAGATGCAACGGGCACCTAGGAGTTATGGCGGAAAACCACCG
>NZ_JAUNPE010000062.1:4047-13830 GCF_030536815.1 Kocuria sp. | reverse complement strand
CGTGTCCGTGAAGATTCTCGTGGTGGATAACTACGACAGCTTTGTCTACACCTTGGTGGGGTACCTCCAGCAGCTCGGTGCCGAAACCACGGTGATCCGCAACGACGACCTCGATGTTGCCGCGGTGACCGCCCTGGCCGGCGAGCACCAGGGCGTCCTGCTGTCACCGGGCCCCGGTGCGCCGGTGGATTCCGGTGTGTGCCCCGATCTGATCCTGTGGGCTGAGCAGACCAAAACCCCGTTGTTGGGTGTGTGCCTGGGGCACCAAGTCTTGGGTGAGGTGTACGGCGCCCGCGTGGGTCACGCACAGCAGCTGATGCACGGCAAGACCTCCCAGCTGATCCATCACGGCACGAGCGTGTTCGCCTCCGTTCCGTCCCCCTTCACGGCCACGCGTTATCACTCGCTCGCCGTGGACGCCGCCACTGTCCCCGACTGCCTCGAGGTCACCGCGACCACCGAGGACGGCCAGGTGGTCATGGGGCTCAAGCACCGCACCGCGCCGTTGCACGGTGTCCAGTTCCACCCCGAGTCCGTGCTGACCGGGGGTGGCTACCTCATGCTGGGCGCGTGGCTCGAAGAGGTCGGCCAGGAGGGTGCTGCCGCGGCGGCCGCGGGACTGTCCCCGCTCATCACCGCCTGAGTCCACCGCTGATTTAGCCCCGAGACCGGGACGGTGTCGGCGAAGCGTCCTGCCCGTCACCGGCCGATTCGGGCGCGGTGGACGGCGTGGACTCCTGGGTCGGTTCGTCACTGGGCTCCGGCGTTGACGTGGGCGACGGCGTGACCTCACGCGCAATCGTCAGCGTGATCGTGGAGCCCTGCGCCACCGAAGAACCGGCCGGAGCCGACTGTTCGAGCACGGTGCCCGTGGTCTCGTCCTCGGAGTCCCGGACCGCGATGTTGTAGTTCAGCCGTACGTCGTCCGCGCGTAGCGCATCTTGAGCCTCGACGCGTGACATGCCGACCACGTCCGGCACGGTCACCCGGCCGGTCGAGACCTGCAACTGCACGGCGCTGTCCTTCTCGACCGAGGTGCCGCCGGCGGGATCGGTGGACAATACCACGTTCTCCGGCACGGTTGCACTGTTGACGGTGCTGACCATTCCCACGCTCAGACCGGCCTCGCGTAACGCAGTGCGAGCATTGTCCAGGCTCTGACCCACCAGGGTGTTGGGGACATCCACGGTGGCGGGACCGTCCGACACCGTTACGGCCACGCCGGAACCCGCCTCCACCTGAGTGCCCGCGGAGGGATTCATGGTGATCACGTGCCGCTCGGGTACGGAATCACTGTTCTCGGTGCTGAAAGTGGGCTCGAGTTGGGCATCGCGCAGGGTGTTCTCCGCGGTGGTGCGGTCCATGCCCTCGACCTGCGGCACGGAGACCATGGCAGGCTGTTCCACTTGCTGGTTCTGCCACCACTGCACGCCCATGACGCCGGCGATCCCGAGTCCCGTGAGCAGTAAAACCATGAGTACGGCGGGCAGGATCCAGCGGCCGCGACGCTTAGTGTCGGGCGCAGCCGGTTTCGCCGCTGCCGAGCCGGCGTGGCCTCCGGTGTTTTCATCCGGGTCCAGGTCGTAGTGCATGGATGCTTCACCCGGGTACGCCGCATGTTCGGCGGTTTCGCTACGGCCGGCCGCGACCACGGCACCGGCACCGACCCCCGCGCCCACCGCGGGCAGTGCCTTGGTGCTGGAGTCCATGGTCTTGGTCGCGTCGAGGGCCTGCGTGGCATCGAGATCGTCCGGTAACTCCACGAGAACGGTGCGCAGCGCACGGCGCATCTGAGCGGCATCGGAAAAACGATGATCCCGGTCCTTGGCCAGCCCCTTCTCCATGAACCGGTCCACGGACCGGGGCAGCTGGGGGTTCAGGGCCGACGGCGCGGGGGGCGCGTCCCGCACGTGCTGCGCCGCAATGGCCACCGAGGATTCGCCCACGAACGGGGCCCGACCGGTGAGCATCTCGAACAGGACACAGGCTGCGGAGTAGAGGTCGGAGCGGGCATCCACTGCGACCCCGCGGGCCTGCTCCGGGGAGAGGTACTGGGCGGTTCCGAGAACGGCCTGGGACTGCGTGAGTGCGGCCTGCGTGTCCTCCACGGCCCTGGCGATCCCGAAGTCCATGACTTTGACGGCACCGTCCGGGGTGACCTTCACATTGGCCGGTTTGATGTCGCGGTGCACGATGCCGGCACGGTGGCTGAATGACAGCGCGTCGAGAATGCCCAGCATGTACTCGATGGCATGTTCGGGTTCGATGCCCTTACCGTGAATCAGCTCGCGCAGGGTCTGGCCGGGAACGTACTCCATCACGATGTACGGCCGGGTCACCCCGTCCGGGCCCTGGGGCGTGATCTCGCCCGTGTCGTAAATGGAGACGATCGTGTGGTGATTGAGCGAGGCCACGGCCTGGGCCTCGCGCTGAAAACGCTCGTGGAACGTGTCGTCCGCGGCAAGTTCGGGCCGCAATACCTTGATGGCCACGAGACGCCCCAGACGGAGGTCCTCGCCCAGGTGCACGGTGGCCATTCCACCGCGTCCAATGACCTCACCGACCTTGTACCGCTCGTTGATCAGGTCAGGCATTGCGGGCATTCCCATGTCGGATCACCCCTCGGTACCGGAACCTTGGGCGGTACCGCCACTACCCTGCTGAGCCTGGGCGGCATCGGTTCCCGAGGCCTCGGCCACGCTTTGCAGCTGGCCATTGGCGGGCGACGCCGCGGCGTCGTCGGGATCCGCCTCGGAGGTGGCCGCCGGGGCCGCCGCTTCGGGTGCGCCGGTGGCATCGGGTGCCTGCGTCAGTTCATTGCCCGGTTGCGGTGCCTGTGTCTGCTCGGGTGCGGAACTCTGCGTGGCTGGGGAATCCTGTGCGGGAGTCTCTGCATTCTGCTGGGTGCCGCTGGTCTCGGAAGACCACGCGACGTACAGGATCACGGTGGAACCCACCGCGACCTCGGTGCCGGCCTCGGGGTTCGAGGAGATCACGGTGCCGGCGGCGCTACCGCTGCCCTGTTGCAGCCGCTTGTCCACGTTCACGCCGAGCTGGGCGATCTCATTGGCGATCTCTTCCCCGTCCTCACCGACAATGCTGGCCGGGAGCGTGACCGTTTCCGTATCCGGGCTGGCCGTGGAGGAGGTCACCGTGCCCTGGGGGGCCGGATCCTCATCGCCGCGATTGCCCAGGGCCCACAGGCCGAAAATCAGGCCGCCCAGCAGGAGCAACACCAGGGCGAGCACCCACGGCCAGACGGTTTTGCGGCGCCCGGCCGACTTGGAGCCGCCCTTGCCCGAGGCGTGGGAATGGTCCACGGAGTCGAACTGGGCGGTCGAAGGGTGGGCACTGTACTTGGGATCCGGCCTGTCGGCGGCGGCTGCGGAACCGACGACTGTCGGTGCGGTGGCCGAACCCGTGGAACGCGGCAGGGCCTGGGTGCGATCGTCCTTGACCGGAGACATCGCCTCGGTGGGCTGGTCATTTTCCTGATGGTCGGGCAGGAACGCAGCCATTCCGGGAACCATGGCCACAGCGGACTTCACGTCGTTGCGGCGCAGCGCATCCACCGCGTTGGCCAACTTGCCGGCGTTCTCCGGCCGGTCCTGCGGGTCTTTGGCAAGCATGGACATGATCAGGGCGCGCACCGGCTCCGGAAGACTGTCCGGCAGCGGCGGCGGTGAGTCATTGACCTGCGCCAGGGCAATGGCAATCTGGGACTCGCCCGTGAACGGGCGTTTCCCGGCGAGCAGTTCGTAGCCGATGATTCCCAACGAGTAGATGTCCGAGGAACCCGTGGCGGTCTGGCCCGTGGCCTGCTCGGGAGCCAGGTACTGGGCCGTGCCCATGACCTGGCCCGTGGCCGTGAGGGGGACCTGATCGGCCAGCCGGGCAATACCGAAGTCCGTGACCTTGACCCGATTGTCCGGGGTGATGATCAAGTTGCCCGGCTTCACGTCACGGTGCACCAGACCCTGCGCGTGCGCGGCAGCAAGGGCACGGGCCGTTTGACCGATGTAGTTGAGGACGGTGTCCGGTTCGAGTGACTTCTTGCGATCGATCACGTTGGACAGCGGATCGCCCGGGACCAGTTCCATGACCAGGAACGCGGAGCCCTCATCCTCGCCGTAATCGAAGACATTGGCTACGCCGGGATGGTTGAGCAAGGCGGTGTGACGTGCCTCGGCGCGGAATCGTTGCAGGAAGGTCGGGTCACCGTTGTACTCGTCCTTGAGGATCTTCACGGCCACGATGCGGCCCAGGACTTGGTCCTTGGCTTTCCAGACCTCTCCCATACCGCCGATGGCGATACGTTCTGTGAGTGCGTAGCGCCCGCCCAGAATGGTGTTCGACGATGGTCTCACTGGTTCAACACCGCCTCAAAGAGTTGCTTAGCGCTCGGACTGGTCAACTGCGCACCGGTGGTCACGTCCACATCTTCGATGACCACCGCCACCGCAATCTGGGGGTCGTTCGCGGGCGCAAAACCAGTGAACCACGAGTCGTTCAATCCCGCTTCCGATCCGATCTCCGCGGTGCCCGTTTTGCCGCCGACCTCCACGCCGGCGACCGAGGCGCCGTTGGCGATTCCGTCCTCCACGACCTCCACCATCAGGTCCTTGACGGTCTGCGCGGTTTCCGGATCGGTGGAGCGGCGCAACTGCTCGGCCTCGAACTCCTGGATCACGGACAGGTCGGACGAACGGACCGTCTTCACCAACTGTGGTTTCATCATCACGCCGTCGTTGGCGATCGCTGCGGACATCATGGCCACCTGCAGGGGGGTCGTGCGGACGTCGTACTGGCCGATGGAGGACAAAGCGAGCTGGGAGTCATTCATGTCCTCCGGGAAGATTGAGGGAGTCACCTGGAGCGGAATGGACAGGTCCTGCCCGTACCCGAAGTTCTCCGCGGTGTCGCGGATGGCATCCTGGCCGAGGTCCATCGCGATCGAGGCGAACGGCGTGTTGCAGGACTGTTCGAGGGCGAACTCCAGATCAACCTCGGTGCGGGCAGCACAGCCACCGCTGCGGTAATTGGGCAGCGTGACGGTGGTGCCGGGCAGTGGAAGCTCTGACGGGTTGGCCAGCGTGGAATCGGTGTCGTACTGGCCGGATTCCAAGGCCGCCACGGTGTCGATGATCTTGAACGTGGAGCCCGGTGAGTACAGATCACCGGCGATCGCCCGGTTCTCCAGCGGCTTGTTCTCGTCGCTGTTGAGCTCCTCGGCGGCCGCCACTACCTCATCCGTGTTGTGCGAGGCCAAACGGTTGGCATCGAAACTGGGGCTGGAGGCCATTGCGAGGATCTCCCCGGTCTGGGGGTTCACGGCCACGATCGAGCCCTTGTGGCCTTCCAGAAGGTCGTTTGCCAGTTGCTGAAGTTCGGGGTCCAGGGTGAGTTCAACGGAGGCGCCGCTCGGCTGATCACCGGAAAACAGGGACACCACGCGGTTGTAGAACTGTTCGTCGGAGGCGCCGGAAAGCTGTTCACCCATGGCCGCCTCAAGACCGGTGGCACCGTACACCAGCGAGAAGTATCCCGTCAGGTGCGCGTACAGGGGAGAGCTTTCGTAAACGCGCTGGTGTTCGAAATCGTCCTGGGAAGGCACCGACTTCACGATTTCTTCACCGTTCACCAGGATGGATCCCCGGTCGGACCCGAACTGGTCGTACAGCGCTCGGTTGTTCCACGGATTGGCCTCGAGTGTTTTGGCAGCGAAGAACTGAACGTAGGTCAAGGCCAGGAGAAGGACCACCACGATGGCCACGGATGCGAACCACATTCTGCGAATGGCTGTGTTCACGGTCTTCCTCCTTCCGGTGTCGAATCGGGTTGGTCTGGGGACGGGGAACCGGAACGGCCCCTGATCCGAGAAATGGCTTCGGTGGCGGTACCGGCGTCTTCGGAGGTGGTGCGCGTGCCCGCCACGGAGGACGAGAGCTCGGTGGTGGGCTCGGAATCCCCGGCTTCCTCGTCCGCGCCTCGACCCTCGCGAGTTGCTCTCGCATGGGCTTCAAGCTCCGCGTAATCCTCGTCCGTGGCGGGGCCGGTCAGGGTCGGTCGGCGGGCCGTGTGCGAGATCGCCAGCAGAATCGCCGCGATGATCCAGTTGGACAGCAGCGACGAGCCACCGGCGGACATGAACGGCGTGGTCAAACCCGTCAGCGGTAGCAACCGGGTCACGCCCCCGATGACCACGAGCAACTGAATGATCATGAGCGCGGACAAACCCGCGGCCAGCAACTTGCCGAACGTGTCGCGGGTGCCCAGGGCAGCGCGCAGACCGCGGGTTGCGAACAACATGAACATTGACAGGATCGCACCCAGCCCGATCAGCCCGAGCTCTTCACCGAAAGCCGTGATAATCATGTCCGAATTGGCATACGACACCAGGTCCGGCCGGCCCTGGCCCAGACCCTGGCCGAACAACCCGCCGGATGCCAGGCCGAACAGGCCCTGCACGATTTGCCCGGATCCGCCCAGGGGACGGTTGTAGACCTCGGGTTCGAAGGCGTTCAACCACGAGTCCAGGCGCAGGCTCACGTGGGAGAAAATGCGGCTCGCGGCAAAACCGCCCACGACCATCAGGAGCACACCCAGCACGATCCAGCTCGCACGGCCGGTGGCCAGGTAGATCATGACCAGGAACAATCCGAAGAAAAGGATGGCGGTGCCCAGGTCCCGCTGCAACACCAGCACGCCGATGGCGATCACCCAGGCCGCGAGCAGGGGGGCGGTGTCCTTGAAGCGCGGCAACCGTACCGGGCCGATCTTGTGACCGGCCAACATGATCAGGTCACGGTTGGTGGAGAGGTAGCCGGCAAAGAAGATGGCCAGCGTGATTTTGGCGATCTCACCGGGCTGGAAGGTGCGCCCGGCAATCGAGATCCACAGACGAGCGCCGTTGATCTCCACGCCCAGGCCCGGGATCATGGGCAACAGCAGCAGCAGTGCGGACAACAAGAGGCTGATGTAGGTCATCTTGCGGAGCAGGCGGTGGTCTTTGAGCAACCACAACACGGCGCACGCGACCACCATGGCCAGCCCGGTCCAGATCACCTGGGTGTCCGAGGCGGTCTGTCCCGTGGACAGGTCGATGCGGTGGATCATGGCCAGTCCCAGGCCGTTGAGTGTCACGGCAATGGGTAGCAGGTACGGATCCGCGTGGCGGGCGCGAATCCACAGCACCACGTGAATGAGTAAACCGCCGCCGGCCAGTACCGCACCACTGGTGATGATGCGGGCCGGATCCTCGGCCAGGCGATCCGGATCGACCAGAATGTTTGCGCCGACCCCGATGGCGAGGGCCACTATCAGCAGCAGAAGTTCGGTGATGCGCCGGGGCTTGGGAGAGATCCGCTCCCCGGGCACCTGGGTAGGAGCGTTCATTGCCGCATTGCTCACGAGGCATCACCCCCGTTGTCGGGGCTGGCGGAGGGCGAACTGGTGTCCTCCGGGGTGGGCGTGATGACCGTGACCCGTCCGGTGGGCTGCGGGCTGGGTTCCTCGCCGTTGGAGGAAGCCAGCTCGTCGACGATGCGCTCGGCTTCTTGATAGCTGCCCGCGGGAATGGTTCCCCGCACCCGCTCCTGCACGTAATTGGGCAGGCTGTCCACATCCACCGTGGTGGTGCTGTCCAATTCGCTCAGACTGATGGGTCCTAGGCTCTGGGAAACCCCGTTGTAGATGGCCACCTTCCCGTTGTCCTCGCCCACGTAGTACTGCGAGGACGTCCAGGACTTGGCGGCCCAGCCGCCCAGTAACAGTGCGAGCGCGGCCAGCCCCAGGAGACCGATGACCAGCGCACGACGCCGCTTGTTCCCCTTGCGAGGCTTCCGCTCGCCGAGCAATGCGTTGCGGACCTCGTCCGGATCCGACGGGACGTCCAACGTGGAGGTGCGCAGCATGGTCGCGCGGCGCCGTGCCACGGAATCCGTGACCGTGGGGATCCTGCCGGTCTGGGTGGCATTGGCCGCCGCGCCCACGAGCAGGTGGGGTCGTTCGGCGAGGTCTCTGCGCAGTTCCGCAGCGGAGGATTCCTTGTGCTCCGCAGGAGTCTGATGATTGTCCGAGTAGCCCGCGCCGGCCACGGGCGAGTCCAAGCTGGCGTTCCACAACTGCTCATCGGCCAGTTGTTCGTCCGAGGTGCGGCTGTTGTCGGGAATGGCACCCACGGTTTCCCCGGTGGTGGGCGCGGGCTCGCTACCCCGCGGGATTTCTTGAACCTCGACCACGATCACGGTCACGTTGTCCGGGGCGCCGCGATCCAGTGTGAGTTCCACCAGGGAGTTCACGATCTGGTTGAGGTCCCCGGTGGAGCGCATGATTGATTCAATGGTTTGTGCATTGACCACCGCGTTGAGCCCGTCGGAGCACAACAGCCACCGTTCACCGACCCGGGGGGTGACGGTTTGTACTTCGAGTTCGGGAGAGGCATCCACGTCACCCAGAACGCGCATGAGCACGTTCTTGTGGGGGTGGCTCTCTGCTTCTTCCGGGCGCAGCCTGCCCTCGTCGATGAGCCGCTGAACAAAGGTGTGGTCCGTGGTGACCTGGCTGAATCCCCCGGTGTCCGACCAGCGGTACGCACGAGAATCGCCGATATGAGCCACCGAAATGGTGTCGCCGTCGATCAGTAGTGAGGTCACGGTGGTGCCCATGCCTCCCAACCGCGGGTTGGCCTGAACGAGCTTGGCCAGGTTCTGGTTGGCGTTTTGGATTTCATCCGCCAGAACCGTTTCCGCGTCGCCGTTGTGGCCCGCGTGGTCCAGGTGGGTGAGGTCGATGACGGCGGATGCCGAAGCGACGTCGCCGCCCACGTGGCCGCCCATGCCGTCCGCGACGACGGCCAGGTAACGACCCGCGTACGCGGAGTCGTCATTCTTGGATCGGATCCGGCCGACGTCCGAGCGCGCGGCAAAACGGAAAGCAATGGGCATGGGTCAGGGCCTCAGTTCCATCACGGTACGCCCCACACGGAACTGCACGCCCGGGTCAACCGCTGTCGCGCGGGAAAGTTGTTGGCCCTGGAGGAACGTGCCGTTGGTGGATCCCAGGTCCTCGAGGAACCATCGCGAACCCTGTGCGAACAGGCGCGCGTGGCGGCCGGAGGCGTAGTCGTCTTCGAGGGGAACCGTGGACTCGGCGGAACGGCCCAGCAAGATGGGGGCGGATCCGAGCTGGAAACTACTGCCGGACAACGGCCCGTCGACGATCACCAGGGTCCGGGGGCGGTAGCGGGTGCCGCCGGTCGTGGTGGCGCCGGAGTCTTTGCCGGCCGGTGGTGTGGCGGGGCGTTCCTCGCGTGCGGCGGGACGTTTCTTCCGTGCGTTGTTGATGGCGGCGCGGGCCCTGTTGCCGACCGCCAGATCGCGTGCTTGGGAAGCAATAACGGCGAAAATGAAGATCCACAGCAACGCCAGGAACCCGAAGCGCAATAGCGTAACGGTCAGCTCAGACACCTCAGCGCCCTTCCTTGGGGACTACCAACTGGAACACCAAACGGGTTCGCCCCATGGTAATCACTGATCCGTTGACCAGCTCGGCACGACCCTGAATGCGTTCACCGTCAACGTAGGACCCGTTGGTGGAACCCAGGTCCACGGCCAGGTAATGCTGGCCCTGTCGCCGGATTTCCAAGTGCTTGCGGGACACGCCGGTGTCTTCCACGGTGATGTCCGCCTCCGTGGAGCGACCCACGCTCACGCTCGGTGCGTTCAACGAGAAGCGCTCGCCGCTGACCTCGATCACGGGGACGTAATCGACTGCCGGCTGCGG
>NZ_JAUNPE010000062.1:0-3947 GCF_030536815.1 Kocuria sp. | reverse complement strand
GCGGCCGATGCGGCGCGGGCGGCGGCTCGGGCGCTCGCACCGAGGCCGATGCCGCCCCGGACGAGCTTCCCGTGCCCGGTCCGGAATCCGTGCGTTCGGCGGACGAAATGATCGCGAAGTCCCCGGCCTCGAGATCCGGGTTGCGGATGAAGCTGACGCGCACCGCGCCCTGCAGCGTGTAGGCCTGTGACCTGGCGTGGCGGATGATTACGTCGCACAGTTCCTCGGCCAACTGGGTGCCCCATTCCTGCGCGCGGGGGAAATCGTCGTCGGAGAACTGCACGGTAAAGACATTGGGTGCCATGGTGCGGCCCGCGGAAATCGTGAACGATTCCTGGTCCAGCTCGCGGCGCAGGGCGCTGGCGATCTCCACGGCCTCGATCCGTTTACGGGAACCCGCGGTGAAAGCGGTGCGTACGGCTTTTTCGATTCCGCTTTCCAAACCGGTCCAAAAACCCACAGCCGCCTCCTTCCGCGCCAGCCCGTGGCGTTGTTGTGTGCGCGCCAACCGGAGTGAGGCAGGCGTGCGACGGTGAGTAGTCCCCAGAATAGTAGACACGGTGTCTGAGTGGCCGGTGAAAGGACCGAGGGGCGCGGACGGCTTTCGTCGCGAGCGAAGATTATGGCGTAATACGGTGGAAACCAGCGCGCGGACGGGATGATGGAACCATGAAGCACACTGAGAAAATTCTGACCCTGAGTTCCTCCGCCGTGATCGGTGCACTGCTGCTGACCGGCTGCGGGGGAGGCAATGACGAACCCGCCGCAGAAGCGCCCGCCGAGACCACCGCGGCGGTTCCCGAGAACGAGCCCACCGCCGAGATCACCGACGATCCCAGTGACGGCGAGGCTTCGGCCGCCAGTGGGAGTCCGTCGGAGTCGGCTGCCGCCGACGATCAGAACGGTGGCCGGGCGGCGTCCCTGGCCGCTGTGGACACCCTTCTCGCCAAGTACGAGGGCGGCGACGTGGTGGAGCTAGACTACGACCGCGACAACGACGCCTTCGAGGCGGACGTGATCCAGAACGACACCAAGCACGAGGTCAGCCTGGACGGCGCCGGTGAGAACATCACCAGCGAGCAGGAAGACGGCGCGGCGGATCAGGATGATCTGGACGAGCTGGGTAAGGCGTCCATCTCGATCAAGGAGGCCATTGAGAGCGCCTTTGGTGAGGTGTCTTCGCAGGGTGGCACCGTACTGCTCGATGATGTTTCCCTGGATGATGACAACGACACCGTCAACTGGGAAGTTGAGCTGGACGTCAACGACAATGACGCCACCTACTACGTGGACGCCAACAGCGGATCGGTCAGCAGCAACAACTAATGACTACCGTTCACCCTCGCGGTGAGCGCCGCGGCTCTGCCCTGAGATGTCGACGTGTCGGCTCAGGGTAGGGCCGCGGCCAGTTCCACGGCCTGTTTAATGGCGCGCTTGGCGTCCAGTTCGGCGGCCACGTCAGCCCCGCCGATCACGTGGACGGGGCGCACGTCGCCCGCCAGTTCCAGAGCCAACTCAGTGCGCGATTCCTGGCCCGCGCACAGCACTACGGTGTCCACTTCCAGGAGCGTTTCCACACGGGGTGCCTCCAGGGCAAGGCCCCCGCCCGCTCGTGCGTGCGCACCCGCGGCCTCCGGGGTGGGGGCGGTCATGCGAATGCCGCGGTCGGTGATCTCCTGGTATTCCACGCCGGTGATGAACCGGACGTGGGCCATGCGCAGTTCCAGGCGGTGGATCCATCCGGTGGTGGGACCCAGTCGTGAACCGGGTTTGGTGGTGCTGCGTTGCAACACGGTGACCCGTCGCATGGGGGGCTCGGGCGCCGGGGTCAACAAGCCGCCGCGGGCTTCCAGTGAGCGATCGATGCCCCACTCCGCGTAGAAGTCGGCGGAAGGGTTGTGCGTGAGGAAATGAGCGACGTCGTACCCGATGCCGCCCGCCCCGATCACCGCGACCCTGTCACCCACCGGTGCGCCCTCAAGAACCTCCTTGTAACCGAGCACGGTGGGGCCGGTGTCCCCGGGGATCCCGGGGCGGCGGGGGTGGACGCCGGTGGCAATGACCACCCGGTCCGCGAAGGCGAGGTCTTCGGGTGCGGCCCGATGGCCGGTGTGCACCGTGACTCCCAGCTCGCGCAGGCGCGTGGTGAAGTAGCGGACCGTGTGCTGGTAGTCCTCCTTGCCCGGAATGCGGCGGGCCAGTTGGAGCTGCCCACCCAGCTCGGGTTGTTCCTCGAACAGTGTGACGCGATGCCCGCGTTGCGCGGCCGCTTCCGCGAAGGCCAGGCCGGCCGGACCAGCACCCACCACGGCGATCTCCTCGGCCGTGCGCGTGGGGCCCAGCACGAGCTCCGTCTCGCGCATGGCGCGCGGATTGACCAGGCAGGACATGCGTCGGCCGGTGAACGTGTGATCCAAGCACGCCTGGTTGCAGGCAATGCACGTGTTGATGCTGTCCGATTGGCCCTCCCGCGCCTTGGCGACGAAGGCGGCGTCCGCCAGGAAGGGCCGGGCCATGGTCACGAGGTCGGCGTCCCCGCGGGCCAGGACCTCTTGGGCGAGTTCGGGGGTGTTGATGCGGTTGACCGTGGCGATCGGGATGCGCAGATTCTCACGCAGCGCACGGCTGACCCACGTGAATCCCGCGCCGGGCACGCTCGTGGCGATCGTGGGGATACGTGCCTCGTGCCAGCCGATGCCCGTGTTGATGATGGACGCACCCGCCGTTTCGACCTCCCGGCCCAGGGTCAGAACCTCCTCGAACTCCTGGGCGTCCGGGACGAGATCCAGTGCGGAGAGCCGGTACATCACCAGGAAATCCGGACCGGTGCGCTCGCGGACGCGCCGCACGATCTCCGTGGCAAAGCGGCGTCGGGCGGGCGGGGAGCCACCCCAGCGGTCGGTGCGCCGATTCGTGTGTTCGACCAGGAATTCGTTGATCAGGTACCCCTCGGAACCCATGATCTCCACGCCGTCGTAACCGGCCTGTCGGGCCAGGTACGCGGCGCGAGCGAAGTCTTCAACGGTGCGTTCGACGTCGCTCTCGGACAATTCCCGCGGCGTCACCTTGTTGATCGGCGCGCGAATGGGTGACGGCGCCACGGCGCGCTCGTGCATCGCGTAGCGGCCCGAGTGCATGAGTTGCAGGGCGATGAGGCCGCCGGCCTCGTGCACGGCGGTGGTGACCACGTGGTGGCGGGGCAGCTGGTCCTCGGTGCTGAGGTGGGCGCCGTGGTGACGCGCCGCGCCCTCCGGATTGGGGGAGACGCCACCGGTGACGATGAGGCCCGCACCGCCTCGCACACGCTCCACGTAGAAGGCCGCGAGTTCATGCTCGCCGCCGTCCTTTTCCTCGAGTCCGGTGTGCATCGAACCCATGATCACGCGATGCGGGAGGGTTGTGGAACCCACGGTGAGGGGGGACAGTAAGTGCTGGTAGCGCGCGGTCATCCGATACTCCAAGTCTCAGGTACTTGGAGTAAGACTAGGTGATCGGTGACCCACGTCACCAATTCCTCCGCGGGCGAACTGTTTGCCTGGTGGAGCGTATGAGAAGTTGTTATTATTAGTACATCAAAATAAACCGCACCATGACAGCGGCGAGTTTCCCGTACGCCGGGTGCACAAGGAGGTTCACATGGCTAAGAAGTCCAACAAGAACGCGAGCTACACCGTTCCGGGTCTGACCACTACCGAGGGTCACGCCCTGGCGGATACGCTCCAGCAGCGCCTGAACGCTTTGAATGACCTGCAGCTCACGCTCAAGCACGCCCACTGGAACGTGGTGGGCCCCAACTTCATTTCCGTCCACGAGATGCTGGACCCCCAGATCGAGACCGTCCGCAGCTTCGTGGACGAGGTTGCCGAGCGCATGGCGACCATGGGTGTTTCGCCCGTCGGTCTGCCCGGCGCGATCGTCGCCTCGCGCACGTGGGACGACTACGACGT
>NZ_JAUNPE010000061.1 GCF_030536815.1 Kocuria sp. | reverse complement strand
CCCCCCGCCGGCAGCGCCCATCCGGGACCGTGTGGGTGCGCCCGGGGGCGGCCCGCCCTGGCTCAGAGGTGAGTGGCGAGAATGGCGCGGCCACGGATGAAGACATCTCGGATGAGCCGTTGTTCCTCGACCGTGAAGCAGGGCCGATATTCCTCCCCGGCAGGGGTGACGCTGGGGAGGTTGTTGCCGAAGAACAGCTTGTCATAGCACTGCTGCCACGCCTCTCCGGTGTCATCGAGGGTGGCCGAGACGCTGCGGGCGATGTCGGCGAACAGATTCCACGCATCCAACACCTGCGCGCAGATCGCCTCAGAGGCGGGAAGCTCCAGCAGCTCCTCGACGTCGTCGAGAACCTGCACGGCCCCATCGCTGTCCTCCAGCTCGAGGCCGTGCCGGGCGGCCACGGTGGTGAGGTCCTCGGTGGTGGAAGCGGTGACGATTCTCCCGTCCAGGACGAGGACCGCGTCGGTGTCCTCGTCAGTGACCTGGGTGCTGTCGTCGGTCTGCCAGATCAGTGCACGGTCGCAACCGTTGAACCGGACCCACACCGGATACGAGAGCCTCATTCCCGCACCCTACCCAGCAGGCGCCGACAGAACGGGCACCCGACTGCCCTGGGCGGGCCTCACACTTCCTCGATGCGCAACTCCGCCAGAGGTGGGTGGTGATCGGCGTCGGCCCAGGTGATCTCCACCCCGCCGGCGTGGCCCTGCTCGTGCCACAGATACACGCCCAAGGCCTCAACCGGGGTGGTGTCGCTGACAGTGTGGAACCACAGCGGACACTCGGTGTTCTCCGGAAGCCGGGGCGTGGTCGGGTCCACGGTGAAGTCGAAACAACCGCAGTCCCGGACCTCGGTGATCACCAAGGAATCGAACTGTTCTTTCAGCACCGGCGCCAACAGACCGCTGTGGAGCAGAATCTGGGACAACAGCCGACGCTGAGACCCGGTCGACGATGTCTCATCCACCCGGACAGCCTATGCACCGCCTGGCCGACCAACGCCCGGCACGCCACGCGTGACCCAGCAAGGCCACCGCAATCGGGCATCCCAATCGCAGTTCCAGGAGGGTCTGTCTTTCGGGCCCGGAAGCCGGCCGTGGACGACGGACCGGACGAGACAGCTCTATGGGCAGGGCACCGAGGAAAAGTGCCGACCGAGGCGCCATTCAAGGCCGTCCACCTCGACTCGCAGGGCCGGCACCGTACCCCGGCGAAACAGCCGCCGTCGCCGTTCGATGCACCCTTCCCCGTGAAGGTAGGCGCGCATGACCAGGCAGAGCCGTCGCAGCTCGGCTTCTTTCTCCGCCTCCACGTCGTCGTAGTCGAAGAGGGTGACCTGAACCTCCAGCTCAGGAACAAAGGCATCCATCCACTCGTAACTGGCCCGGATAATGGCTGCGCGGCCATTATCGGCGCGGCGACTCACCTGCACCCCGTGCAGCCAGGCATCATCGCTGGAGCTCACGGTCGTCACGGCGAACGTCTCGTCGAACACCTCAGCAACGACCCGGTAGAGCATGGCTTTGATGTCGATGGTCATGAGGGGAGTCTCGCAGGTGCTTCCCGCCCCACGGCACGCTGGCGAACCCCCACGGCAACGGCAGGGGCCGGCATTTGGAAGGCGTGGATCCGCCCCGTAGGGAGGACCGGAGAACGCTGGTCTCTGCGATGGTGCCGTGTCATGACCGGGCACCGGAGGGGCGGTGTCAGAATGTGCCGTGACCAAGAAGAGCCAGTCCCGGAAGAAGTTGCTCGCGACTCTGCGCGAGTCCCTTGCCACGGCCACCCCGGTGCGGATCCAGCGGGCGGTGGAGCCCGAGGAGGTGCTGCAGGGGGTGGTCCTGGAGCTCTCGGAAGAGTGGGTGTTGCTGGCTGATATCCGCGACGGGGCCTACCTCGACGGCTACCGGGTGCTCCGCCTGACAGACCTCGTGCAGGTGGTACTGGAGACCACCTTCCTGTCCTTCTTGCACCAGCACAATGTCTGGCCCCCGGCACGTCCCTCCACCGGGTTCGCGCTTTCGGATCCGCGCACGATCATCACCGGCGCTGTGTCTGCGACCGGGGTGGTGTGCGTGTATCGGGAGGCGAAACGGCCCGGGAAACTGTTGATCGGCGTGCCGGTCCAGTGGAGAAAGAAGAGCCTGTGGCTGCTGCCCGTCACGCCCCAGTGCCATTGGGAGCAGCTCATGGACAAGGTCCGGCTCAAGGACGTCACCCAGGTGAGCTTCGGCGGAGACTACGAAACAGCCGTGCTGGAGGTCGCCGGCCCCATGCCGCCTCGGACCCATCCAGTGCCTGACCCGGCGTAAGCCCACCACGGCAGAACCAAACCAGACACCAATCCCAACTGCACGGCCTTGGGCGTGGAATGGTGGGCGGCATCAGGGGCGTAGCTCTACGATCGCGCCCGGCGCCGAAGAACGAGGGCAAACACCGCAGTCAGCGCCAGGATCAACAGCGAAATCCAAAAAAGCCACTGTCCGAGCGGATACATGTCGACGACGACCGGGGGCTGCCCGGCATCTCGATGGGGGTAGCCGCAGAAGAACGTCGGGGGAAGGAACGACATCTCTCCGGTGATGTTCCCCTGATCCGTTGCCCCGAGTGCCTGCGCGCTCTGCGACGGCCCCTCACTGAGGCAGACGTACTGAGGACCGTCCCGGACGGCTACCCCATGTCCGAGCTGATTGAAGCCCCACAGCAACAGTGCGAGCATCGCCACGATCCGGTTGGCGAAACGCCAATCACTGAGCTCCATGCCAGCTCTCGGAGCGATTGAGGTGTCCGGTCCCCGGTAAGCCGGCGCAGGCGTGCTCATGGCCTGAGCCTAGGCCTCAGCGTCCGCACGCCGCCTCAGTCCTGTGATGACCCGCCGCGGCTTCGAGCTCGAGCCCCGCCAGAACGGCCTCGATCACTTCCTATTGGTCCATACGACGTAGCAGCCACCGACTATCGAGGAATGCCCTTTGTCACTCACGGTCCCCATGGGAGCGACCGCTGGCCCGTCGTGTGGCCCGCGCTGAGCTGGCTGCGGCGGCGAAGAATCCGATGGCAACAGCCCACAGCCACACAGCATCGAGGAGGTAACCGATCAGGATCAGTGCGACGGCGACCATGAGCAGGAGCATCGTCTGCGATTTCCACTTCACGGCTTCTCCATGGGTCAAGGGGGTATCGAGATACTGCCGTCTAGCCACGCTACTTAGGCTCTTCGCGCGCGGGAATCGTTACTTGTGGGGACTGCGCAAAGCGCAACCTCCACCGCAGCACGGCCCGCCGCTAACCGGACCATATGTAAAGCCGGGGCTCGGGGCCTCCAGGTGGTTCGGGTGTCTGGGGCACCCTCGGCCTTCCTCGCTCAGTCGTGGTCGACAGGTGCCGGCGGCTGACCGCGGCGGGCGTCCATGACGCGGGCGTGGGCCATCTCCATCCGCCCGACCCACAGGATCGTCGTCCCGAGGATTGGCCCGAACGTCATCGCCGAACCCACCCCGACGAAGACCAACCACGCCAGCGTGGCGACCCAGGTGATGATCCCGAACGCCCAGCCCATGAAGACCCCTCCCTGGGCCTGGGTCTGGTAGTCGTAAGGTGCCGGCAGCGGGTCCGGGTCACCCTCGGTCTCCAGGCGCCGGTGTTTGACGTGCAGCCGTTGCACGCCGATGAAGCACCCGCCCAGGGTGAGCAGCCCGATGATCGCGTTGGAGAACCCGTACCCGCCGGTGGCCACCAACCAGGCCAGCGCGGCCTCGACCAGCTCGTCGGCGACGATGAACCAGAACAGCCACGCGCCCAGCCCCCACAGCCACTTCCGGTCCTTCTTCGGGGCGGGACCCTCACCGGTTCCCGGTGCCACGAACATCGACTGCCCTCTCCCAGGGTCGTGGGCTCACCGTAGCCATGGCCGGGCTCACGTCCTACCGGCCCGGGGACGCGACGGGGTCGGTTCCCTGTGCCCGGGACTTCCGCAACCGGTAGCCCAGCACGGCGGCCGCGGCCAGCAGTCCGGTACCCAGGCGGGGCAGGATCTCCTCGAACCACGGGTGCACCAGCTCCCCCAGCGCCAGCCCGGCCGGCCAGGCCACCACCCCGGCAATGACCAGCAGGATCCGCCGTTTCACCTTGCCCCGGCCGGGACCGTCCTGCGGCAACGGCGCGGTGCGCTCCGGGTGCTCCTGACGGTCGAAGAGCAGCAACGGCAAGGATGCGAAGAGATTGGCGAACATCGTCCGGTATCCCAGGGACGCATCAAAGGTGCTGTCCTCCCCGGCGGGCAGGGTCGCGAAGAAGACCGCCAGGCCCACGACCAGCACCGTCATGGCGGCGACGGTCACCAAGCGTTTCCGGTCCCGGACGAGGACGAGGTCCTGGCCCTTGGACCGGCCGCGGATCAGCCACGCCCCGCCGACGGCAAGCCCGGCTCCCCAGAGGAAGAACCCCCAGATGGTCCACTGCTCGCTGCCGGAGGTCGTGGTCAGGTACGGCAGGGACGAGAGCACGCACACCAGGCTCAGGCCGAGGGTGATGGCCCCGCACAGGGTGCGGAACCACGGGCCGGGCGTGCCGGTGGTGGGTCGTGTTTCGACTGCCATGGTCGGTCCCTTTCGTCGTCGTGATGCGTGGAGGCGGGTCGCGGCGGTGTCACAAGGGCTGCTTCGTTCCTGTCGGTGTCGCGAGGACCGCCGATGGGTGACGAGGTATCACCGGGTGTAGTGCTGGGCGGTGAACCAGTCGCGCAGCGGGGCTCGGAACGCGGTCACCAGCCAGGCGATGTTGACCGCGATGAAGGCGATCCCGAGGCCGATCAGCACGATCGCCCACTGCCCGTAGAGCCAGAACCCGAAGAGGTTGCCCAGGAAGCCCACCGCGCTCAGAATCGCCAGCACAATCCCGAGGATCCGCGCCCAGTTCGCGCCCTTGGACAGGAACACGTACTCCATGACGTAGAGGCCCACCAGCACCACCAGTCCGATCACCCCGGAGGCGATCGAGATCCCGCGCATCTGCTCGACCATGGTGCCGATCTGCCCGGCGTCCTCGGCCGGCACCCCCATCCGCTGGTACATCGCGGCGAAGTCCATGGTGGCGTAGATGACCGTGACGACGACGCCGAGGGCCGCATACAGGGCGCCCGAGGCCACGGTCAAACCCAGCAGCCGTTTGAGCTGTGGTGGCGCCGGCGCAGGGTCGTGCTGCTGCCCGTGACCGTCCCGCGCACGGTCGTGCCCTCCGGGCGGGGTGTAGCGGGGCGGTCCGCTGCGGGCGGGCTCGTCAGGGTGGCCGGGGTTGTCCGGGTTGTCTGGTGGGGTGCTCATGGCCGGTGGTCCTTCGCTGTGCCGGTAGCAGTGCCGCCGGTGGGTGTGGTCATTCGTGGCGCAGGGCAGTGATGGGGTCTTTCCGGGCGGCGCGCACGGCCGGGATCGTGCCGGCGGCGAAGGCGATGGTCAGGACGGCCGCCACGATCAGGGCGATTCTCGGGGCCTGGAAGGTGAACAGGGACAGCCCGGGCAGCCCGGCCAGGAAGCCCTCGGCCAGCACCTGGGTCAGGTAGGTGCCGGCGGCTACCCCGGTGGCCGCCCCGAGCACCGCCCCCAGCAGCCCGATGAATACGGCTTCCAGGGAGAACAGGCCGAAGACCTTGGGTCCGCTCATGCCCATGGCTTTCATCAGCCCGATCTCGCGGGTGCGTTCCTGGACGGACATCAGCAGCGTGTTGACGATGCCCAGTCCGGCAGCGATCAGGGCGATGATCGCGCACGCGTTGAGGATCCAGATGATGGCGTTGATGACGGTGCGGAACATGCCCAGCTGGTCCTCGACGGTCAGCCCGATCATCCCGGCCTCCTCCAGTTGGGCCTGGATCGGTCCGGCCCGGCCCGCGTCGTCCATGATGGCCCGGGCCATGATGTAACTGGCCGGGATCTCCTCGGGGCTGCCGCTGACCTGGTAGGCGTAGAGGCGTTCGTTGAAGGAGGTCGAGGGGATGGGGTTCCTGGACACCCCGGCCAGGCTGGCCTGGGTCACCCCGGAGACGCGGGCGTCGAATTCCTGCTGTTGCCCGGCTTTGTTGGTCATCACGATCTGCACGGTGGCCCCGACGGCCTCCTGGGGTGAGCCGAAGCCGAGGTCGGTGACCCAGGTGTCGGGGATCGCCAGTTCGTCCGCACCCTCGGCCGCGACCGACCCGGAGGCCATCTGCACTCCTTCGGAGTCGACCGGGATGCCCAGGGTCAGCTGGAACCTCTCCTGCCCGGCTTGCAGATAGGTGGGGACCACGTTGTAGACCGGTGCCACCTCCCCCACCCCGTCGATCCCCTCGATGGTGGCGACGTCCTGGTCCGACAGGCCCACGAAGGACACCCCGAACCCGGTGGCGATCTGGGTGGAGTCCGGATCGTATTTTTGCGGCCCCGACCCGGCAGACAGCTCGATCAGCGGCTGGGACTTCTGCACGTACAGTGCGCTGGCGTCACCGAAGGTGGCGACGGTGACGTCGATGTAGCGGTTGACCCCGGTGCCCATCCCCGAGGTCAGGGTCAGGGCACAGGCGCCGATGAACACGGCCACCACGGTCAGCACCGTGCGGATCCGGCCCCGCAGCGTGCTGGTCACCGCGGAGCCGACCAGGTCCCGCCCCCTCACCGGACACCGCCGGTGACCCCGAGGGCGGCCCCGCCCTGAGGGGCGGCCTCTACCCCGCCGAGGCCCGGCCCGGGGACGGTACGGGCCGGTGTCTCCACGATCCGCCCGTCGCGCAGCTGCACCCGGCGGTCGCAGCGGCCCGCCAGGTCCGCGTCGTGGGTGACCACCACCAAGGTGATGCCCCGTTGGCGGTTGAGCTCGAAGAGGATGTCCTGGACCACCGACCCGGTGGCCGAATCCAGATTCCCCGTGGGCTCATCGGCGAAGATCACCGCCGGATCGTTGACCACCGCCCGGGCAATCGCCACCCGCTGCTTCTGCCCCCCGGACAGATCCACCGCCCTGCTGTGGGCCTTCTCCGCCAGCTCCAGGCGCTCCAGGACCGCCAGGCCCCGGCGTTTGCGTTCGGCCGCGCCCACTCCGGCGATCTTCAGCGGCAGCACCACGTTCTCCAGCACCGTCTGGTTCGCGGTGAGGTAGAACTGCTGGAACACGAACCCGAAGGAGGCGTTGCGGACCCGGTTCAGCTCCCGGGCACTCATCGATGCGGTGGGCGACCCGTGCAGGGCCACGGCACCGGAGGTCGGGGCGTCCAGCAGGGCCAGCAGGTGCATCAGGGTGGATTTGCCCGACCCGGACTTCCCCACGATCGCCACCGACTCCCCCGCCTCGATCGCCAGACTCACCCCGCCCAGGGCGGTGAACCCCGCATCACCCTGACCGTAGGACTTCACCAGGTCTTGCACCTGAAGCACCGCGGGCATCGTCATTCCTGTTCTCCCCCTCCTCGCACGCCGGCCGGCGACCACTGCGGGCAGTCAACCCCTGAATGGCCGGTGTGGGACGGCGTCTCACCCCCACCCTTCATCATGTGCGAAAGCACACACACGGGGGTATGCGACGCGCGTCCCCACTAAAGGGGTGCCCCCCGATGCCTGCTCGCGCTCTTGCTCCTGACCCCCGTCAGGACGCGGTTCCGGGCGTCAATCCGCCACTGCCCGGAGGCCCCACGACAGCGCGCACCGCCCGGGGCCGCGGTTGTCCGGGCCCAGAGAACAGTCCCGCCCCGCCCCACGGGGCCACGCAGAGACAGGAACCGGAACGAACGTCCCGTACCCGAGGGACACGATGGTCAACCCCAACCGCGACGTGACAGGTCCAGTAGTCAATCGGACCGCGACCCAGCGTGCAGCACGTGCAGATAGCACCAGGCGCGCCGGATCCGGAAGGCGGAACCGATCGCGACCCCCAACGCCCCACAAGAGGCCAACACCCACGGAAACTCCGGCCGGACGAGCTCACCGAGGAACATGCCCAGCAGGACAGCCACCATCACCACAAGCCCCTCGACGATGGCGCAGGCGGCCAGGCCCGCAGCGGTCCGGACGTCGGGATCCGACGGCACGATCCTGAACTTCGGTGCCGAGGACAGCGCCCCCTGCCATCGCACCCTGCTGACCTTCTTGTTGAAACGAGGACGTGGGGCCTGAGCGAAGTAGTGGACGAGCATCAGCAACCCGAAGACGGCCAAGGTAGCCAGGAACCACAGCAGCTCCGGCGCAGCATCGGGCAGGAACCACGCCAGCGCCGGAAAGCTGATCACCGCCACCGCACTTGTCGGCAAGGCGCGCCTGATGAGCTGACCAACCGTGGGGATCGAGAGTCCGCCGGCGGGTCGAATGTCGCACCCAACGGCACCAGCATCCACGTCCACGTTCGCGACGCTACCGCCCAATGTGGGCGGCAGTCTCGGCGCACAAAAGGGGACCCTCATCAGGCTCCGCCCGAAGCCGAACCCCTAGTGCACCCTTTACCGGGGTTGGTGTGGTCAGGTGATGCCCCCTCGCGGAGTGGGCGGCCCCGTACCGACGTCGTTTACGACGTCACGCCCTCGCGCGCCCGCTAGGTGTAGTTCCCCGACACGTTGTGAACGGCTGAGGTAGGCGAAGACCTCCGTGCAGGATGTGGGTCACCACACTCACTGTCCTGAACACGGAGGTCTTCGTGTCCCACGCTAACGCTCCTTTGACGCCGGTGGGCCGGCTACGTCTGGCGGTGCTCATCATCGATCAGGGCTGGTCCATCCGCCGGGCCGCCGAGCGGTTCCAGGTCTCACCGGCCACAGCCTCGAAATGGGCCGGCCGGTACCGGGCCGGTGAGCCACTGACCGACCGGTCCAGTCGACCCCGCAGGTGCCCGCGGCGCCTGGCAGCACGCACCGAGCGGCGGATCATCGCGCTGCGCGTCACCCGCCGGTGGGGCCTGCACCGGATCGGCTACCACCTGGGTCTGCCGCGTTCAACGGTCGGGCGGGTGCTGGCCCGGTACCGGATGCCGCTGCTGACCCAGGTGGACCGGGCCACCGGTTTGCCGGTGCGCCGGTCCACTCCCGTGCGCTACGAAAAGTCCCGGCCCGGGGAACTGGTGCACCTGGACATCAAGAAGCTCGGACGCATCCCCGCCGGCGGAGGATGGCGGGTGCACGGGCGCGGATCGGCACCGGACCGGCAGGCCGGTGTGGTGCGCGACCGCGCCGCACGCGCCGGGGCCCGCGGCTCACGCGGCTATCGCTATCTGCATCACGCCATCGATGATCACTCCCGGTTGGTCTATTCCGAGATCCTCGACGATGAGCGAAAGGAGACCGCTGCCGGCTTCCTGGGGAGGGCCCAGGGTTTCTTCGCCACGGCCGGGATCACCATCATCGCGGTGATGACCGACAACGGGTCCTGCTACCGGTCGCGCACCTTCGCCGCGGCCCTGGGGCAGATCGAGCACAAGAGAACCCGCCCCTACCGGCCGCAGACCAACGGCAAGGTGGAGCGCTTCAACCGCACCCTGGTCGCCGAATGGGCCTACGCCAGCGCATACGACTCCGAGGAATCCCGCGCGGCCACCTATCAGGACTGGCTCCACCACTACAATCACCACCGACCCCACACCGGCATCAGCGGCAACGTCCCCTCAGTCCGCGTTCACAACCTCACGGGGAACTACAGCTAGGCCAGGGCTGGTGTTCTTATGCGATGACTGCCCACAGCAGCAGGAGCACACCAGCCGGTGCGAAAACGCCGGCTAAAACCAGGGGAATACGCGAGAACCTTTGATACTCCCGGACATAGAAGGCCTCCAGCTCCTCGTTGTAGGTGCCCTCCGAACGCTGAATGAACGTCTCCAGAACCGGGCCGACGAAAACACGCGTGACACACAGATAGAGGACCAGCTCAATGCCGGCAGCCAGCAACAGACCATAGGCTAGAAAGTCGGGGAACTCTTGGACATTCTCATAAGCCATGCGAGTCGCCACAAACACAGCAAAAATTGCTACGAACAGGGTCGGGCCCCAGATCATCACCCGGGCTCCCTCGATGGGGCGATCCACCGCCACCTCAGGGTCCCGGCTGTGCCCGGCCCGTGGAGCAGTAGGTCTGGCCCAGCTCTTGAAGATGATGGTCAGCACGAACACGAACATCAGGCCGGTGACAACCATCTCGAGTACTTCCACGACGTCCTTTCGTCGCCCTCCAGAGAATCTGAGGACATCCTCCATTCTTACCGCAAGGTAGAAATATCAGGCCCCTCGAGTTGTCCATACTTTTGCAGGAAGAGTGCTCCCACCCTCAGCCCCACCCCGTTCCAGGTCAGATCGGCCCCCGATGCGCGGGAGGCAACCCCTACCGCAATGCGGCTCGTCGCGGAGTCCACCAAGTCTCCATCAGTCTCTGGGCCTGTGGATCTCCGCTCTTCAAGGCTCTCGGTAGGTCCCCACAAGTGTTCATTCTCGAATGCGAACCACCCCGGTACCGTGGCAGACAGGCAGGGAGGGGCCCATGAACTATCGACGCATGGAGGCCACGTCGCTGCTCGTCTGCGCTGTCTGTGCCGCGGTGCTCGGGTTCGCCACCGGGTGGTTCGACCTCACGGAGACGCAGGCCTTCGTTGTCTGCGCCGTGTACTTGATCGGCGGGCTACCGGCGATTCTCTATCTGCACTTCATCGCCAAGGCTCAGCGGGACTCCTCAAGGACAAGGAATCGGCCCAGGTCCGCGAATCTCCGATACGCGTTGTGGGCTCCACCCGTGGCCATCTGGGTCGTTCTCGCCGTGCGCGCTGACGACCCAGTGACGAGATGGCTATGGGCCGGGGCTGCGGGTCTAGCCGTGGTCGCCGTCGCCATCGACTGGTGGCGACACCGGGCAAAGAGCACTCCACGCACCGAAGGGGCCGAGGACACTTAGAAGTGGTTTCAATAGTTACGGCTGAGGCGTTGAGTGGGGTCGACCAGGCCGGTGATCATGACTGCCATGGCGAGTCAGAGAACGTTCGGACGACTGGTCAGCGACCAGCTGTGGGAGCTGCTGGAACCCTTGATCCCGCCACCCCCGCCGGCGAAGAACGGGCGCACCGGGCGGCCTCGGGTTGATGACCGGGCCGCGCTGGAAGGCATCCTGTTCGTGGCCGAGAACGGCATCGCATGGAAGAAACTCCCCACCGAGCTGGGCTTCGGCTCAGGGATCACCTGCTGGCGCCGACTGCGGGCCTGGCAGGAGGCCGGGGTGTGGGAGAAGCTCCACCACACCGTCCTGGACCAGCTCGGCCAGGACGGGGCGCTGGACTGGTCGAGGGCGTCTTTGGATTCGGTGAGTGTCCGGGCGAAAAGGGGGGTGAACTGACCGGCCCCAATCCCACGGATCGCGGCAAACTCGGCACGAAGTACCACCTGCTGGTCACTGCCGACGGGTTGCCGCTGGCGGTGGCGATCACCGGAGCCAACCGCCACGACTCCATGCTCGTGGAGCCGATCCTGGACGGTTTGAGCCCGGTCAAGGGCCGAGGCCGCGGCCGTCCACGGCGCCGACCGGTCAAGCTGCACGCGGACAAGGCATACGACAACCGACGAGTCCGCCGCTACCTGCGCCGGCGCGGGATCACCGCCCGCATCGCCCGCATCGGGGTGGACTCCAGCGAACGCCTGGGCCGGCACCGCTGGGTGGTGGAACGCACCATCTCCTGGTTGCTGGCCTTCCGTCGCCTGGCCATCCGCTACGACCGCAGTGCTACCACCATCACCGCTGTGGCGACCCTGGCCATCACTGTCATCTGCGCACGGCGTCTGCCCCGGAAAGACTATTGAAACCACTTCTTAGGGACTCGTACTCCGGACATCCGGAGCTCCACGATGTGCCGCGAACTGTCATCGCAGCTCTCGAGCACAAGACGTACCACCAGATGGGGGAAGATGCGGAACTACTTCTTCACGATCGCGATGGGGCTGTGCGTCCTGATTGGGGTCGTGAGCCTGGGAACCACCAGCAATCCAGGAACGGCGTTGATGGCGCTTTTCGCGGCCACGCTGGGCTTGTTCGGGGTGGGGCTGGGGCTCTATCAGATCCGGGCTTCTCACAAAGCCGGCCGGACCCTGTCCATCTTCGGGCCCCCTGCCGGCCTGGAGGAGTACCAGCGGCGGGGACCACGCCACGGGACGCGCGGGGAGAATTGGTTCGGTGTCTTCATGGGCACCTGGATTGCCGCCTCGTCCCTGTGGCGCCTGGACGATGGGTGGAATGCGCTGGACATGATTTTTTTCAGCCTCGCGCTGGTGATCGTCCTGGTGTCTATCGTCCGCCTGGCCCTGCTCCGTCGAACCAAGCAGACCCCGCAGGCCACGTCGCACTCCGCGACAGCACATACTTTCGGACACCCCAACAACCCTCACGACTGACACCACCCTTCAGACGGTCGAAGAAGACCTTCCCTCGCGCCGCCCCGATTCGGTTCCACGCTGCCGAGCGGCGAGGACCCCATGCCGACCTCGCCGAGTACTAGATAGATGGTGCAGAGGCTGTAGCGATGCACCGCCTTGGTTCTCAGGACGGGGCTCGGGCGTGCCGAGCATCACCCGCGGAGGCAACGCTCCCCGTAGGCTGATCTCGTGCTGCACCTCCTCATCGACACCTCTACATGTCTCGACCTTGCGCAACGTCGAGATGGGCAGCGCTGGATCGTCGCTCTGCGGGTACTCATTTGTCAGGGAGAGGTGAAGCTGCTGGTTCCGCCCGTGGTCATTGAGGAGTTCGACCGCAACGAAGCCCGCGTGCAGGCGGCGATGACGTCCAGCATCGCGGGCCGGTTCAAGCAGATCCGCCATGACCTCGTGACCTACGGCAGCGACGACGATGCTCATGCCGTGGAGGTCATCGAAAACCTCGGCCGGCACCTCCCGCTCGTCGGCGCGATGACGACCCGGAACTTCCGGGATATCCGTGAGCTCCTCGTCGCCGGTCAGATCGTCGAGCAATCAGAGGCCGAGATAAAGCGCGTCGTCGAGCGGGGGTTGAGAAAAGCTGCGCCCTTCCACAGCGGGAAGAACAGTGTCGCTGACGCCGTCATATTCGAGCTTTACCAGATCGCCACACAGGGAGCGGACCTCGCGGAGCACCCGCACGCCTTCGTCACCACCAACCACACCGACTTCTCTCGGGCGAATGGCGATAAGCGGGAGCCGCATGACGACATTGCGGATGCGTTCGACGGAACCGGTAGCCGATACGCCCTTGGGGTGGACGGCCTCGACGTGGTCCTGCGCGACTACTTCGGTGAGGAGATCGAGGAGCTTTTCGAGGAGACTGACTTCCAAGAAGAGCCCCGTCGGCTGGACGACATCGTCGCCGCGGAGAAGGAGATGTTCGACCGTATCTGGTACCACCGGTCCTTGCAGGCCGACTACCGCGCCGAACGGGAAGGGGACGCGGAGGAGCTCGAGCGCAACCAGGCCGTCGCCGGCCCCGGCCGTGCAAGGGTCGAGGCTACCTATACCGAGCCCGGGCAACTCGGGCCGTACACGGACTTCGAAATCGGGGTGCTGAACGGGAAGATGAGCGCGCTGCGGTGGGTGCTGGGTAGCGAGTGGGACTTCCTCGACACCTGATCCGCCGTACGTAAGCCGGACCCCATCCGAGTCACTGCACGCCTGTTCGCTCAGTAAGCAACCGCGAGGCGTTGTCATGCCCGATTACCCCGCCCGGTGAAAAGCCCGCTCAGGTGCGTCATACGCATCACGATGTCCACAGATAACGACGGCCTCAGATGCTCGTCGCTGGCGGCAGCTCCCGGATCCGCCGGTAGAGGGTAGCCCTCGACATCCCGAGGTCGCGGGCGACCTGGGTAGCCGGCTCCCCACCGTCAATCAGTCGGAGGGCGTTGCGGATCTGGGAGTCGGTGAAGGTC
>NZ_JAUNPE010000060.1 GCF_030536815.1 Kocuria sp. | reverse complement strand
TCCGTGTTCACGGCCTTGCCGATCACGTAGGAGGAACCGGAGCCGGAGAAGAAGTCGTGGTTCTCGTCCGCGTTCGGGGACAGCGAGGAGAGAATGGCCGGGGACACGTCGGTCATTTCCCGCGGGAACAACGCCTCGTAGCCCAGGTTGTTGAGGGCCTTGTTGGCGTTGTAATGCAAGAACTTCTTGACGTCCTCGCTCCAGCCCACCGTGTCGTAGAGGGATTCGGTGTAGGCGATCTCATTCTCGTAGAGCTCGTCGAGCAGGTCGTAGGTGTACGCCTTGAGCTCTTCCTGACGTTCCGGGGTCTCCTCGACCAGACCGCGCTGGTACTTGTAGCCGATGTAGTAACCGTGCACGGCCTCGTCGCGGATGATCAGACGAATCAGGTCCGCCGTATTCGTCAGCTTGGCGTGCGAGGAAAAGTACATGGGCAGGTAGAAGCCCGAGTAGAAGAGGAAGGACTCCAGCAGCGTGGAGGCCACCTTCTTTTTCAGCGGGTCATCACCCTTGTAGTACTTGATGATGATCTCTGCCTTGCGCTGCAGGTACGGGTTCTCGCGGGACCAACGGAAGGCCTCGTCGATCTGCTTCATGGACGACAGTGTCGAGAAGATCGAGGAGTAGGACTTGGCGTGCACCGACTCCATGAACGCGATGTTGGTGTACACCGCTTCCTCGTGGGGGGTCTTGGCGTCCGGGATCAACGAGACGGCACCCACGGTGCCCTGAATGGTGTCCAGGAGGGTCAGACCGGTGAAGACCTTCATGGTGAGGTCCTGCTCCTCCTCGGTCAGGGTCTTCCAGGACTGGACGTCGTTGGACAGCGGCACCTTCTCGGGGAGCCAGAAGTTGGAGGTCAGACGATCCCAGACTTCGAGGTCCTTGTCGTCCTGAATGCGGTTCCAGTTAATGGCCTCCGCCGTGTGGCGGAGCAGTTCAACCTTTTCAGCTGTCATGGCGCGCTGGCTCCTTCGCTTGTCAAAAAGTGTGTCGACTGGGGTCCTCGGGGGCTTCATCGCGAACTCGCGCAATGGATGGAGTCGAGCTACCAGAATAGCTCACCGGCCTTGAATTTCGACGAAAGCCCAGGTCATGATGGTCACATCAGCGCCTCGTACGAGGCGGCTCGAGCGACCGTAAGGAGACCGTCATGGTGGACATCGGAGGACTTGGAGACAAGGCGAAGCAGTTCGCCGAGGACAACCCGGACAAGGTTGACCAGGGCATTGACAAGGCCGGAGACGCCGTGGACGACCGCACCGGCGGCAAGCACGCGGAGCAGGTCGACAAGGGCCAGGACGCCGCGCGCAACAAGTTCGGCGGCAATGGCGAGCAGTAACGGCTGATGAAACGGCGCCCCTCGGAAGAGATTTCCGCGGGGCGCCGTGTGCTCTGCGGAGAACCTCACTGAGAGTCCCCGCGGGATCTAGGCCGCCTCGCCGCCCTCACGAGCGAGTGCGGTCAGCCGGGACACGGCGCGGTAGTACTTCTTCTGGTACCCGCCGGCCATCATTTCCTCGGTGAAGACCTGATCGAAGGGCGCTCCGGTCGAGAGAATCGGAAGGTCCTTGTCGTACAGGCGGTCGGCCAATACTACGAAACGCAGTGCCACGGCCTGCTGGTCGATGGTGCGCACCCCGCGCCACACGATCCCGTCCAGGCCGTCGATCAGCGCGCGGTAGCGGGATGGGTGGACACGGGACAGGTGCTCGATCAGTGCGTCGAAATCGTCGATCCCCACGGTCCTGCCCGAGAAGGTCTGCTGGGCGGCGGCGTCCAGAGCGGCGTCGTCGGCGAGGGGCTGAGGTGCCTCGGGAAGGCCGCGGTGGCGGTAGTCCTCACCGTCGATCCGTACGACGTCGAATTGCGAGGACAGCACCTGAATCTCGCGCTGGAAATCCTGGGCCGCGAACCGGCCCTCACCCAATGAGCCGGGAAGCGTATTGGAGGTCGCGGCGAGTTTGACGCCGGCGTCCGCGAGTTCACGCATGAGCCGGGACATCAGCACGGTGTCCCCGGGATCGTCGAGCTCGAACTCGTCGATGCACACGAGTTGGTAGTCCTTGAGCGCTTCCACGGTGTGGCGGAAGGTCAGTGCGCCCACCAGGTTCGTGTACTCCACGAACGTACCGAACGCCTTGGGTCCCGGAACCGCGTGCCACAGGGAGGCCAAGAGGTGGGTCTTGCCCACACCGAAGCCACCATCCAGGTAAATGCCCTGGGCGGGCGAGCCCTTCTGAGCGCCTCCCCCGCCGAAGAGCTTGGAGAAGAACCCGTTGCCCGAGGACTGGCCACCGCCCACACCCGCCGCGAACGCCTTCAATTTCTCGACCGCCTCCGACTGCGACGGCTGGGAGGGATCGGGCCGGTACGTGTCGAAGGAGACCTCTCCGAAGCGCTCGGACGGGCGGAAACCGGCCAGCAAATCCTGGCCGGAAACGCGCGGGTTACGCTCCACGAGGTGTTCAATGTGCATGCTCACGTAAGGGGCCTCCCTGCCCGTGGCGCCTCAGCCCCGCGATTTCACGGGACGGGACGTCGGGCGGCATTGATCAGGACGAATTCCGAGCAGGCGAACTGCTCCTGCCACGATGCTACCGGTCAGCCCATCGTGAACACGCCCGCTGCAGCCCCCGGTTGCGGCTTTCGCGCATGCATTCCCCACCGCCAGCGCACTACCCTGGACATCAAGTCCCGCGCGCCGTGACGCGCACGTCTACACACGAGGAGTACCGCACATGCCCGTGGAAGCAGAGAACAACCAGGATTTCTCCCAGTACGCCCATCCCGAGCGGCTGGTCTCCACCCAGTGGGTGGCCGACAACGCAGGCAAGCCCGGTGTGGTGGTTGTCGAATCCGACGAGGACGTCTTGCTGTACGAAACCGGTCACATCCCCGGTTCGGTGAAGGTCGACTGGCACACGGACCTCAACGAGCCGGACACCCGTGATTACGTGGACGGCACGCAGTTCGCCGAGCTGATGTCCCGCAAGGGTATTTCCCGCGATGACACGATTGTGGTCTACGGCGACAAGTCCAACTGGTGGGCCGCGTACGCCCTGTGGGTCTTCACCCTGTTCGGCCATCAGGATGTCCGGCTCATGAACGGTGGCCGTGACAAGTGGGTGGCGGAGGGTCGCGAGCTGACCACCGACACCACGGAGGTCACCCCCACCGACTATCCCGTGGTCGAACGCGACGACTCCGTGATCCGCGCCTACCGCGAGGACGTTCTGGACAACCTGGGCAAGACCCCGCTCATTGACGTGCGCTCCCCGCAGGAGTACACCGGCGAGCGCACCCACATGCCGGACTACCCCCAGGAGGGCACGTTGCGCGGCGGGCACATCCCCACCGCGGCGTCCGTCCCGTGGGCTCGCGCCGCCGCGGAGGACGCCACGTTCAAGTCCCGTGACGAGTTGGACGCGATTTACCGCGAAGAAGTGGGCCTGTCCCCCGACGACGCCGTGATTGCCTACTGCCGCATCGGCGAGCGTTCCTCCCACACGTGGTTCGTGCTCACCCACCTGCTGGGCTTCGACAACGTGCGCAATTACGACGGTTCCTGGACCGAATGGGGCAACGCGGTGCGCGTGCCCGTGGCCCAGGGTGCGGCCCGCGGTGAGGCTCCGGAGGGTGCCCGGTGACCACCGAAGCATTGCCCGGCCAGGTCCAGGAATTGATCGAGGATTTCGACGCCGTTCCGGAACCCGACAAGCTCCAGCTCCTTCTCGAGTTCTCCCGTTCGCTCCCCGAGCTTCCCGCCCGGTACGGCGAACACCCGGAAGACCTCGAACAAGTGGTCGAGTGTCAGTCGCCGCTGTTCTTGGCCGTGGAGCTCGAAGAGGGCGGCGGAGACCCGGGGGTGAACATTTACTTCTCCGCACCGCCCGAGGCACCCACCACGCGCGGGTTCGCGTCCATCCTGTACGAGGGTCTGGACGGTCTGCCCGCCTCCACCGTGCTGGACATCCCCGATGACCTGCCGGAGCGTTTCGGCCTGACCAAGTTGGTGTCCCCGCTGCGCATGCGCGGGATGTCCGCGATGCTGGGCAGGATCAAACGGCAGGTCCGGGAGCTGCAAGCGGCTCGCGCTGCCGGCTGAGGATGGCCCGCAACCGCCCCGGAGCTCGGGCATCGCACGCCGCTACGGCGGCCCTTGCGGTGCTCGACGCCGCCCGGGTTGCCTACACGGCGCTGCCCTACCGGCATGACCCGCGTGCGGAATCGTTCGGTATGGAGGCCGCGCGTGAGCTGGGCAAGGACCCGGCGTGTGTGTTCAAGACCCTCATGGTCGTCCATGACAAGGACTGGGCCACGGTCATGGTTCCCGTGAGTTCCACCGTGGATCTCAAGGCGACCGCCCGGGAACTGGGGTGGAAGAAGGCGCGTCTGGCGGCGCCGTCGGCGGCCGAAACCCGAACCGGTTACGTGGTGGGCGGTATTTCACCGTTGGGTCAGAAAGTTCCGTCTCCCACGTTGCTGGATCACTCCGCGCGCGAGCTGGTGACCGTGCTGGTATCCGGTGGGCAGCGCGGGCTGGATGTCGAGCTGTCTCCCGCCGATCTGCTCAGGCTGACGGACGGGCGTTACGCACCGTTGGCCGCTTGAGCTTGGTGGGCAGCCACTCCCGCACGGCTCGTTCCCAGCGCTTGCGGTCAATGTTCCACTCCTTGGTGTGGCGCGCACCCGCGAAGCCCACGAACTCCACGAACGGGCTGAGCTCGGCCAGGTGCACCGAGCCCTGCACCGGAACAACCTCGTCATCGGTGGAGTGCAGAATGAGCGTGGGTGTGGTGATGTCCTCCCACCGCGATATCCAGTCCAGTGCATGCAGGTCCAGGGGCGCGGCCAGGCCCGTGATTTTGGGCCCCAGCCGATGAGAAATTAAGTCCGTGGCCATTCGGCCGATGCGCCGTGGAATCCGGTGGATCTTGGCCTGGTGCGCGACCAACTCGAACCAGTCGACCACCGGCCCGTCCAGAACGACCGCGCGGACCGTGTGGCGGTACTTGGTGAGCTCCAGGGTGCGGAGCACAATGGCACCGCCCATGGACCATCCGAAGAGCACGATGTCCGTGGCACCCCGGGACAGGGCGTACGCGATACCCGCCTCCACGTCTTCCCATTCGGTGAAACCCAGTCCGTAGCGGTTGTCCTGGGTGGCCGGTGCTTCTCGGTCGTTGCGGTAGGAGACGATCAGACTGTGCAGACCGAGTTCTTGGGCAACACGGGCTCCCCTGATGCATTCCATGCGCTGCGCACCGCGCCCGTGCACCATGACCGCCCACACGCCTTCGTGCCGTGGCCGGTCGGTGACACCGTCCGCGGGAATGACCCAGGCCGGGGCGGGACCGAGCTCCGTCTCCACGTCCACTTTTTCGAACGCGAATCCGGCATCTCCCGGACGTGCGTAGACCGTGCCGGTCCACCAGCCTTTGGTGCCCTCCGCGAGTTCGCCGCGGTAGACCCGTTCCACCAACCGGGTGACCGTGTTGTTGTTCTGCCGGACCACGAATCCAATGCGCGCCATGCTCTGGCCCTCGTCGAAGCGCAGGGCGTAGGTGCCGGCGGCTCGGGTGTCCGTGTTGGCGGGCAACGTGATCAGCTGTTGACCCGAATTCGGGTCCGTGTCGAGCTTCAACACCGTGAGCTTCCCCGCGACTTTGGCCGGCACCACAACCTGCCGGGCGATGAACGCTGCCAGACCGCTGGACAGGGCGAACGTGACGGACGCCGTCCCAATGCTGAGCGTGGCACCGACAATGGCACCGTGGCGCCACGACCGGGAGGGAACGTCTGCGGGGGGAGTCAGAAGGGATGCCATGTCGTCATTCTGACATGTTCGCCCCGGACGCTTCCGGCGGGCATATTGGAGCCCGGTCAACTGTTGTACACAGTGGTCCGATCCATCATGCCAACCAGGAAACGGAGAAAATATGTCCGAGAACTCCACCCACGAGCCGGTCTCCGCGCAGTCCGCCGCCCGAACCGATGCCCAATGGCGCGAGGTACTGACCCCCGCCGAGTACCAGGTATTGCGCCAGGGCGGTACGGAGCGCCCGTACACCGGCGAATACGTGGACACGGAAACAACCGGCGTCTACGAATGTCGAGCGTGCGGAGCCGAGTTGTTCCGATCCGCCACCAAGTTCCACTCCAACTGCGGGTGGCCTTCGTTCTTCGAGCCCCTGGCCGAGGATCGGGTGCGTTACATCGAGGACACGACCATGGGCATGAAACGCGTGGAGGTCCGGTGCGCGGCCTGCGATTCCCACATGGGGCATGTTTTCGAAGGGGAGGGTTTCAACACGCCCACCGACCTGCGCTACTGCATCAACTCCGTGTCCATGCGATTGGTGCCGGCCACCCGGGGCGAGTGACACCGGATTCAGTTACCGGCCGGTTGGCACAACGGCCAGTCACCGCCCGCGGAAGTCGTGGCTGACTCTCACGGCGTGGCTCCCCTCACCCCGGGCGGCTCACTGGCTAATGTGAGCGTTGTGAGCGCGGTAAGCGAGCTGAACGGCACCCCGGAGGAATTTCGCACGGCAGTGCGAGCTCTCGGTCGTGCACGCACTCGCCCGGAAGTCACACTGGCCCGCATCACCCCACCGCGCGGCTTGGCTCCGCACGCCATGTCGATTGCCGCCGAAGTGGGCCGGATTCAACGCCGCACCCTCCGCAGCTACGAACACACCCAGGCACCCACCACCGGTCGATTCGTGCTGCTGTACGACCCGTCACGGCCCGAACCATGGGGTGGACCCTTCCGGATCGTCAGCTGGTTCCGAGCCCACATGGACCTGGACATCGGCCGGGACGAGTTGCTCACGGACGTCAGCTGGTCGTGGTTGACCGAGGCGCTGGACCACAGCGGGGCCTCGTACACGTCCGAGGGCGGTACGGCCTCACGCACCTTGGAAAAGGGATTCGGCTCGCTACGGGAGAACACGGACAGCGTGGAGATCGAGGTCCGCGCGTCATGGACCCCGTTGACCGAAAAAGATCCCCGGAACTGGGCGTGCGCGCACGTGGAAGCCTGGTCGCAATTGTTGTGCACAGCTACGGGACTGCCCCCGTTCAGCGAAGGCGTGACGTATTTGTAGTGGCCCGCACCTACTGCTCGGTTCCGTGGCAGTACGGTAGAGACAGCAATTACCGATCCAGTGGTCAGGAATTTTCATTAATACCGTGAGTGATCAGTCTCCCAGGACGCCGCAAAGGCCCCCAGCCACCGAAGTCGTGGTCACGGGGTTCGAGGACTTCCACGTCCCCGCAACGGTTCACTTGCACGGACCCGCCGACGGCATCCCCCGCGTGGTGGACACCGCACGGGGTTTGGCGCGGGCGGCGGAACAACTCGCACAAGCCACCGGCCCCGTGGCCATCGACACCGAGCGCGCCTCGGGGTTTCGCTTCGGCCAGCGTGCGTTCCTGGTCCAGATCCGCCGCGAAGGTGCGGGCACCATCTTGATCGACCCGGAGGCCGTGGGATCACTGGCCAGCATTAATGACGCCCTCCGCGGCGTCGAATGGGTCCTGCACGCGGCAACTCAGGACATGCCGTGTCTGCGGGATCTGGACATGACCCCTGATCTGCTGTTCGATACCGAGCTGGGTGGCCGACTGCTGGGCCTGCGAAAGGTCGGACTGGCATCCATGACTGAGGAGCTCCTGGGGTTCACGCTCTCCAAGGAACACTCCGCCGTCGACTGGTCCAAGCGACCCCTGCCGCAGGACTGGCTCAACTACGCCGCCCTCGACGTGGAGGTCCTGGTCCAGCTGCGCTGGGCCACGGAAGAACGACTGGTCGAGGCCGGAAAGCTTGAATGGGCCCAGCAGGAATTCGAGGCCGTGCGCACCGCACCGGCCCCTCCGCCGCGTAAGGACCCGTGGCGCCGCACCCACGGGATCGGTACCGTGCGTGGTCGGCGCAAACTCACCGCCGTGCGCAACCTCTGGACCGCCCGGGAGAACCTCGCCAGACACAAGGACCTCTCCCCCAACAGGCTCCTGCCTGATTCGGCAATCGTTGCCGCCGCCAATGCCATGCCCCGCACCGTGCCGCAGTTGTTGGCGACCCCGGGTTTCCACGGTCGCTCGGCATCCCGTGAGGCCCCCCGCTGGCTGGCTGCGGTCCAGGAGGCGCGGCTCACCGATGATCCGGTGCCCCACAATGTGCCCTCGGATGCGCTACCTCCCGTGAAGGGTTGGGAGGCCAAACGCCCCGAGGCCGCCGCTCGGCTCAAGGCCATTAAACCGGCCGTGGCCGAACACGCGGAGGCCGTGGGGATGCCCACCGAAAATTTGATCACCCCCGAGCTGCTACGCCGGTTCTGCTGGCAACCCCCGCGCTCGACGTCGGACGAGGCCGTGGCTCAGCGGCTCACGGAACTGGGAGTCCGGCAGTGGCAGGTGGAACAGGTGGCGTCGGTGATCGGACACACCTGGCGGGAGCTGCGGGCCCAGCGCCGTGCGGAGAAGCACACGGATAATCCGATCCCCGAATCAGGGAACGAACCATGACCATGACAGTGGCCGCGCACCCGGAAGGGTACGCGGCCACTGTCAGGTGAAGACTGGAATCAGTTCTTCATCTCGTCCTCGGTGGGGCCCGGCTCTGCGGCCTTCATGTCCACGTCCTTCTCGGTGGTCACGGGCTTGGGCAGATCCGCATCCGAGGAGTTCGAACCGGCCTTGGCCTTGACCGAGGCGGCACCCTCCTTGGCCTTGTCCTTCACGGTCGAGGCGCCGTCCTGGGCCTTGGCCGATACGGTACCGGCGGCCTTCTGGGCGGTGTCGGCAAGCTTGCCGCCCACCACGGGAACCTCGGACTTGACCCAGTCGGTGCCCTCGGACACCTTGTCCTGGACCTTGGGGTCGTTCCAGGTGTTGATGGCGGTCTCACGCAGGGACTCGTAGCTCTTACGGCCCGAAGCGGAACCCACGATAAAACCAACACCGAAACCGGCGACGAAAGCGAGACGCTTGATCATCTTGATTCCTTTCAGTTGTTCGAGGCAGCCTTCATGGCACCCCTGTGACTAATACACATCCTACTGACCTTTCCCGTGGCTCCCCGTTTTGACGCACGGCCCCGGCCAGTCGCATCACATTGTCAGGGAGCGGGTCATAAACTGAAAAGCGCGCAATCTTCGAGAGGATCCCCTTGAACACGGAACGACATCAGCAATCCAACATCGCAGATACCACCGGCTTTCCCACACGGCGCCGCGTGATGGGCGCGGCGGGTCTGGCATCAGTGGCCGCCGTTGGGCTCAGCGCGTGCGGTGGCTCCGGCAATGAGGCCAGCGACCCGGCCACCCCTCAGGCACCTGCCTCCCCCGTGGATGTTTCCGCCACCTCCGATATTCCGGTGGGCCAGGGCGTGAAGGTCGAGAAGGACGGACTCCAGGCCGTGGTGGGCCAGCCCACCGAGGGCACGTTCAAGGCCTTCTCCCCCGTGTGCCCGCACGAAGGGTGCGTGGTGAATCCCGCCAACAACAGTTACGTGTGTCCGTGCCACAGCTCCACGTTCGACATGAGCACCGGGGGTGTTCAGGGCGGCCCGGCCACGAGCGGTCTGGTCGAATATCCGGTGACGGTTCAGGGTGAGCGCATCATCGTGGGTTGAGCACCCGCAAACCGGCGGAGGCCCGAGACCCTGGTCGGCTCGCTACGCGCCGTCCACCCGCCGCATTCGGCTGGTCTGGGTGGCGCGTAGTTTTTCCTCGTCGGCCGGGCGGGCATAGGGGACCCGTGTGCCGAGCACGGAGGACAGGGTGTTCTGGGCAATGCGCTGAGCGGTGAGCCCGGTTTGTTCCAGGATCTGGTCGCGGCTTGCGTGGGCCAGGAATTCCGTGGGCAACCCCACTTCATTGAGCGCGGTGTCCACGCCGGCCGAACGCATTTCCTGACGGATCAGGGACCCAATACCGCCTGCCCGTACGCCGTCCTCGATGACCACCACGATCCGGTGCTGAGCCGCGAGGTCGACCACCGAGCTCGCCACCGGCAGCACCCAGCGCGGGTCCACCACCGTGGATGACACGCCGTGCGCGGCCAGCCGCTCGGACACCTCCTGGCTGATGCTGCACATGGCGCCCACACTGACGATCAGCACGTCACGATGCGCGGTCCCCGGTTGCGCCGGGTCCCCGTTACGCACCAGGACGTCCACGCCGTCGGGCAGCCGTTCCAACGCCGGCGACGGCGCTCCCACGGTTCCCTTGGGGTAGCGCACCACCGTGGGAGCATCGTTCACGGCCACCGCTTCGCGCAGTTCCTCGACCATGGTCGCCTCGTCCCGCGGCGCGGCCAAATGAAGTCCGGGGATGATTTGGAGCAGCGCGAGATCCCAGATCCCGTGGTGGCTGGGACCGTCCGGGCCGGTGACGCCGGCGCGGTCCAGAACCACCGTGACACCTGCCTTGTGCAGGGCCACGTCCATGAGCAGCTGGTCGAAACCGCGGTTGAGGAACGTCGCGTAGAGGCCGACCACCGGGTGTAACCCGCCGAAGGCCATGCCCGCGGCCATGGTCAGCGCATGCTGCTCGGCGATCCCCACGTCCACCACGCGGTCCGGGTGGGCCAGCTGCATCTTCTGCAGGCCCATGGGAATCAGCATGGCGCCGGTGACGCCCACGATGTCTTCGCGTTCATCGGCGATCGCCGCAATTTCGTCGCGGAACACATGGGTCCAGGTCCGCGATGACGAGGTGGCGGTGGGCTTGCCGGTGGACGGATCGATCACGGGCACCGAGTGGAACTGGTCGTTCTCGTCCAGCCGCGCGGGGAGATAACCATGGCCCTTCTCGGTGATCGCGTGGACGATGACCGGCCCCCCGTAGTTCTTGGCGTTGCTCAGAGCCTGCTCCATGGCATCCAGATCGTGGCCGTCCACCGGTCCCACGTATTTCATGCCGAGGTCCTCGAAAATGCCCTGCTGGACCACGACATCCTTGATGCCCTGCTTCATGCCGTGCAGTCCGCGGTACACGGCCTGACCCAGATGACCGGACTCCTGCAACAGGCCCTTGACCTTGTCCATGGTCTGTTCGTACCGGCGGTCGGTGCGCATGGCGTCCACGCCCTGCTGCACACTGGCCTGCAGCTCCTGAAGCCTGTTCGCGAAACCACCCACGGTGGGCGCGTAGGAGCGGCCGTTGTCGTTGACGACGATCACGACCTTGCGGTTCTTGTCCGAGGCGATATTGTTCACCGCCTCCCACGCCATGCCACCGGTCAGGGCGCCGTCGCCGATGACGGCCACGGTGTGGCGGTCGTGCTGGCCGGTCATTTGATAACCGCGGGAGATGCCATCGGCCCAGGAGAGGGACGACGACGCATGTGAGGACTCCACGATGTCGTGTTCGGATTCACCGCGGTCGGGATAACCAGCAAGACCACCCTTCTGCCGCAGTGTGGAGAAGTCCTGGCGCCCCGTGAGGAGCTTGTGCACATACGACTGGTGCCCGGTGTCAAAGACGATGGAGTCGCGGGGCGAGTCGAAGACCCTGTGAACGGCCAACGTCAGTTCCACGACGCCCAGGTTGGGTCCCAGATGCCCCCCTGTGGCGGCCACGTGCGTAATGAGGAACGCACGGATATCCGCAGCCAACTGCTCGAGAGCCGCGTTGTCCAGACCGCGTAGGTCCGATGGGCTCTTGATGGTCTCCAGAAGCGTCATGCGTGCTCTCCGTGCCTTCGACAAATCGGGATGGCGGATGCGGCATCAGTCAGCAGCACACTGATGACCTGCCCCGAGGTACCGTTCGATCTTACTCGCCCTAACCGACAGCGCAGCACAGCTACCTGTTAAACAATCCGGCCGGTGGTCCCCGAGGGGATCACCGGCCGGTTGTCGCACCGCAGGTGTTACTTGGCGATCTGACGCAACACGTACTGCAGGATGCCGCCGTTACGGTAGTAGTCGGCCTCGCCCGGGGTGTCGATGCGCAGGTCCGCATCGAACTCCACGGTGGAGCCGTCTTCCTTGGTGGCGGTGACCTTCAGGGTCTTGGGGGTCGAGCCCTCGTTCAGAGCGGTCACGCCCTCGATGTCGAAGGTCTCGGTGCCGTCCAGGCCCAACGAGTCCGCGGACTCGCCCTGGGGGAACTGCAGCGGCAGAACGCCCATACCGATCAGGTTGGAGCGGTGGATCCGCTCGTAGGATTCGGTGATCACAGCGCGCACACCCAGCAGGGAGGTACCCTTGGCCGCCCAGTCACGCGAGGAACCGGAACCGTATTCCTTACCGCCCAGCACCACCAGCGGGACGCCGGCTTCCTGGTAGTTCACGGATGCGTCGTACACCGTGGACTGCGGGCCGTCGGCTTGCGTGAAGTCGCGGGTGAAGCCGCCTTCCACGCCGTCCAGCAGCTGGTTCTTGATGCGGATGTTCGCGAACGTACCGCGGATCATCACCTCGTGGTTACCGCGGCGGGAACCGTAGGAGTTGAAGTCCTTGCGCTCCACACCGTTCTCGATCAGGTACTTACCGGCCGGGGTGTCCGACTTGAAGGAACCTGCCGGGGAGATGTGGTCGGTGGTGACCGAATCGCCCAGCTTGAGGAGAACACGGGCACCCTTGATGTCTTCCACGGAGGACGTCTCCATGGACATCCCGTCGAAGTACGGTGGCTTGCGCACGTAGGTGGAGTTGGGATCCCACTCGAAGACGTCGCCGGTGGGGGTCTCGAGGTTCTGCCAACGCTCGTCGCCATCGAAGATGGTGCCGTATTGGGTGGTGAACATATCGGTGTCGATCGACCGGTCGATGATTTCCTGGACCTCGGTCGGGTTCGGCCAGATGTCCTTGAGGTAAATGTCGTTACCGTCGGAATCCTGCCCCAGGGCCTCGTTCTCGAAGTCGAAGTCCATGGTTCCGGCCAGGGCGTAGGCGATGACCAGCGGCGGTGAGGCCAGGTAGTTCATCTTCACGTCCGGGTTGATCCGACCCTCGAAGTTACGGTTACCCGACAGCACCGAGGTCACGGCCAGGTCGTTGTCCTGGATGGTCTGGGAGATCTCGGGCTCGAGCGGGCCGGAGTTACCGATACAGGTGGTGCAGCCGTAACCCACGATGTAGAAGCCGAGCTCCTGCAGGTCCGGAACCAGACCGGACTTCTCGTAGTAGTCGGTGACGACCTTGGAACCCGGAGCAATGGACGTCTTGACCCACGGCTTGGCCTTGAGCCCCTTACTCACCGCATTGCGAGCCAGAACGGCGGCCGCCATCATGACGGACGGGTTGGACGTGTTGGTGCACGAGGTGATCGAGGCGATCGACACGGCGCCGTGATCCAAATTGAACTCGCGGCCGTCCTCCATGGCGACCTTGACCGGGTTGGATGCGCGAGCGCTCACGTCCGTGGCATCAGCGTGCCGCGGCTGGTCCGAGGGATCCTGCTCGTCACCGGCGCTGTTGGCGGGCGCGTCCGAGGCGGGGAAGGACTCCGCAACGGCCTGGTCCACGGTGGAGGACTCGTCCACCGACACGTAGTTGGTGAGGTCTTCGCGGAACTGCGGCTTGGACTTGGTGAGCTCAATGCGGTCCTGCGGGCGCTTGGGGCCGGCGATCGAGGGAACCACGGTGGACAGGTCCAGCTCCAGGTACTCGGAGAACGCAATCTCCTTGGAGGGGTCGTGCCACATGCCCTGTTCCTTGGTGTACGCCTCGACCAGGGCAACCTGCTCCTCGGAGCGACCCGTCAGGCGCAGGTAGTCCATGGTGACCTCGTCGATCGGGAAGATCGCGGCGGTCGAACCGAACTCGGGAGACATGTTGCCGATGGTGGCGCGGTTGGCCAGCGGCACAGCCGCGACGCCCTCACCGTAGAACTCCACGAACTTGCCCACCACACCGTGCTCACGCAGCATCTCGGTGATGGTCAGCACCACGTCGGT